>NZ_JBXKJL010000337.1:0-3561 GCF_056994735.1 Geomonas sp. | reverse complement strand
CCCCCAAGAGCTACCGCCCCTTCGCAGAAGAGTTTGCAGCCGCCCTCGAAGGATTCGTGGATAAGCACCCGTACCAGTTCTTCAACTTTTTCGACATGTGGGAAAAGACAGATGGGGGACGATGAATCGGCGGGATAAATCGAGGGCTTAACCGAAGGACTTTTGTTTCACCCCTCGCCCGGGAGAGGGAGAGTTCCCGGGAGAGAGAAGAGGGGTGGTTTACTTCTGCTGGCTGCGGAGGAAGGTCGCCAGCGTCTTCAGCGAACGGAGGACCTCCCTGCTGGTCTCCTGCGCCTCAATCCTGATGTTGTACCTTCTCTGCACGGCGACAACCACCTCGACCGCGTCCAGCGAGTCCAGTCCGTAAGGGGAATCCGGGCCGATCAGCGGCGCGTCGGGCGTTATATCCTCAAGTGCCGGATCCGTCACCCGGCACACTTCAATGATCATATCCGAAAGTTCCTGCTCCAAGCTGTCCAGCATTCTTTCCCTCCAGCTCCTCAACAAGATAGCATCATTCTCCAGTCCGTTTGCGGCTGAGCGCGAACCAGGAGACCGTTATAGTTACAACAAAAAAGGCTAAAAGAAAACAGATTTCCCGGGAGGCAGTGTGGAAGTCGCCGCCCCGGACCAGGACGTCCTGAAAGGCGTTGAGCCCCCACGCCAGGGGCGACACCATGCTGAAATCCTGCATGTATCGGGGCATGACGTAGACCGGGATCATGATACCGCCAAGGGCTGCGGCGATCACCACCGAGACTGCGCCGAACATGGAAGCCTGCTCGTAGGTCTTGGACAGAGTTCCCACCATTATTCCGTACCCCGTTGCAGCCAGCCCCGCGATCAGGGCTATGGGGGCGATGGTCACGAGCTGGCGATCGAGCACCAGTCCGGAAGTCCCAAGCAGTGGCAGTATGTAGCAGCCAACCAACAGCATAAGGGAGAACTGGGTCAGACAGACCAGCACGTACGCGCAAAGCTTCCCGACCAGAAGAGCCAGCGGGGAGACCGGCATGGTCATCAGCCTGGTCCAGCTCCCGGTCTGCCTCTCCCGGATCAGCGACCCGGAAAGGGGCACGACGATGAAGAACATCCCGAAAAGCGCCCAGGCCGGGACGTTCTGCTGGGCCGAGGTCGGCCTCTTAAGGAACCTGCTGTTGGACGCCACCTTCTCGTCGAGTTTCAGCACCGGATCAGTATCCATCTTGAAACTGACCTCGGGCGCGGCCATCGGGCCCATGAACGGGTTCATCATGCCAGAGGTCGCCTTCTTCAGCTCCTTCGGGAGGTTCTCCGAGAGGATGCCGACCTGCTCCTTGAACTCGATCCCCAGAATTACCGTTTGCAGCGCGCTGGTGACCGCGGTCCGGAAGGCCGCCTGCACCGCCGGGTCGAAGTAAAGCCCCACCGGGGTCGATCCCGGGAGTTTATGTGCCGGCTCCGCGGCCCTTCCCTTGACAACTACGGCGGCTGCCGCCCTGTCCTCGATCTTCTTCCTGAACGCAGCTCCCGTGCCTGGCGGGATGACCACGGCGAACTGATACTCCCCGTTGGTAACGGCCTTCCTTGCTCTCTCCGTGCTGACCGATTTCCCCTCGATCTGTGAAATGAGCTGGAGCCCGCCACCGTCTTTGAGCTTTTTGCTGATGGCGTCCGACAGGGAGCTGTGATCCTCATCGACGAAGAGAACCCGGATCGCGGCCTCCCCCGTTGCCTGCATGACGCTATCCTGCACCAGCGAAACGATCAGCACCAGCGCCATGGGCATGACCAGAAGCACCAGTACCCCCGCCCGATCCCGGCTCAGTTCCGTAAGTTCTTTGATGATTGTCGCGAGAATGGTACGCATTCGGTCTCTTCCTATGAACTCCCCTCCGCCAGGGGCAGTAGGCCTCTCCCCTCACCTCAAGGGGACAGGGGGGTGGGGGTGGCTGCTACCGCTGAACTGGCGCGGGATTGGGGCACCCGATCGCGTAGGTGACCGGAAAGGGCGATGTCGGCACAGATAGCTTCCGTATCTCCCACTCGTACGGAGTCCCGGTGAGCGACCCCGTCAGTTCCTCGAGTTCCTCCACCGAGTACGTGCGGAGACAGGACGTGATCCCGTCAATCATCACCAGGAGAGGAGCGATCGGGACCAGGTAAGTCAGCAGGAGCCTGGACCAGCTGAACGGGCGGATCTTCGGAGCATGCAGCAGCACGAAGATCGGCGCCGTCAGCATGGCAAGCATGGTCAGTCCCCGCCTCTCCGTCATCTCGAAGATGCCGATCCCCTGTCCGCAATCGACCGCGTTCTGCAGCATCCGACGGGCCGCGGGGGGATCGAAATGGTGGAAAGAGCCGAACAGGGTCCTGAATCCCGAGAGCTCCCCGGGGATCGAGGTGGCATCTACAGGTTCATCGCTAAAGTCGATGGCCCCGCCTGAGACGCCGGAAGCCAGGTAAAAGGCATCGAGGTTCGGGTACCTGTCGGTCAGTACGATCCTGAAGTCGGGGCCGAATGCGCGACATATCGTCCCGTGGAGCCTCTGCCACGGCCCGCTCCCGCCGGAACAAAGATCCACTATCCGTGGTGCGTTGACCCGCTGCAGGAAATAACAGAGCGTCGGCAGGAGAGGGGTGTACTGCCCCCAGTGGTTTGCGGCGTACTGGAGGAAGTCCGTCACGGCGTTGCGGACCACCCGCGGGCACCAGGGCTGGTCGTGGATCTCCGGAAGAGAAATGCGTTTCAGTGGCGGCAAGAAGCGCTCCTTTAACACGCTGGCCAGTTCAGTCGCGCAGCTGTTTTCCGGTCAGATGGAGGAAGACATCCTCCAGGTTGCCGCACCCTTCGTATTGGCTGATGAGAGCGCCCGGCGTTCCCGTTTCGATGATGCTTCCCCTGTCCATGATGGCGACGCGATCGCAGATCTGTTCCGCTTCTTCCATGTAGTGCGTGGTGTAGAGTATGGTCATCCCTGCGTCCCGAAGGTCCTTCAGGTTTTCCAGGATCATGTTTCTGGACTGGGCATCGATTCCCACCGTGGGCTCGTCCAGCAGCAGCAGTTGAGGCGTGTGCAGGATGGCCGCCGCGAGGTTAGCCCGTCGCTTCATGCCGCCGGAAAAGGCATCGATCCGGGTATGGCCGTTTTCTGAAAGCGCAACCAGGGCGAGGCAGTCCTCGATCCGGCTGGAGAGATTGCGGCCGGTGAGGCCATAGAGCCTGCCGAAGTACGACAGGTTTTCGCGGGCGCTCAGGCTCGGGTAGAGGGCGACATCCTGGGGCGCCAGGCCGAACATGTTCCGGACGGCCGAAGGATTGCGGAAGGTGTCCTGCGAGCATATCAGAACCCTCCCGCTGGTCTGCTTCAGCAAAGTGCAGATGATGGAGATGGCAGTTGTTTTGCCGGCGCCGTTAGGTCCGAGCAGGCCGAAGATCTCCCCGGCCCCGACGCTGAATTCCAGCCCGTTGACAGCAGGGACGGTGGCGCCGGGATACACCTTTACCAGGTTCTCCACCCGAAGGACGGTATTGTTACCCTCTTTAATAACACACCCCATACAGTCAGACTCCTCCCCCGG
>NZ_JBXKJL010000336.1:0-1833 GCF_056994735.1 Geomonas sp. | reverse complement strand
GCTTTACTGACCGTGATCGTCACGAACGGTCGGGCCTTGGGATAGCGGCCGGTCAGCCGCCCCACACGCTCCAGGATCTTGTCGCGGCTTTTGAGACGGCCGGTGGCGATGAGTTGCTCAAGCCGGCGCAAGCCCCGCGCTAGCCCATGACGCTGGCGACGGCGAATCGCTCGCTCCTTTTTCCGTCGCGGGCGACTTCGCGCCAGCAGGTAGTATTCATGCTCGCGGTGGATCAGCTGGACCTGGACTTCGGGGTTCTCGGGGAGCCGCTGCCAGGAGCCGCTTGCCAGCGCGCTCTGGAACGCGGTCAGTTCACCGCGGCGGGCGGCCACGACGTAGCGTCGCCCAGGCTGCTTGAGGAACGCCAGCGACTCCTTGCTGACCATGCCCCGGTCCACCACCCAAATCCGCTGGGTCTTGCCGAATTGCTGCTCGACCTCGGTGACGATGGTCGCGACGGTCTGCAGGTCTTGAGTGTTGCCCGCCAAGGTCCGATGCGCCAGGGGAAAACCATCGCGGGTCACCACCAGTGCCAGAACGATCTGCTTGCAGTCGCCGCGATGGTCGCGCGAGTAGCCCCGGCAGGCCAGTTCGTTGTCGGCGGCCAGGCCCTCGAAGTAGGTGCTGGTCAGGTCGTAGAGCAAAAGGTCGTAA
The DNA here is from genome assembly GCF_056994735.1 of Geomonas sp. Classification (NCBI taxonomy): domain Bacteria; kingdom Pseudomonadati; phylum Thermodesulfobacteriota; class Desulfuromonadia; order Geobacterales; family Geobacteraceae; genus Geomonas; species Geomonas sp. The sequence goes on along the minus strand of NZ_JBXKJL010000336.1, from coordinate 1,179 downwards.
TCGAGCTGGAAGAGAGTCCCCAGCCGGTCCTTCAGGTCCTGCTCGATCGCCGTCTGAGCGGCCAACAAGCGATCCAGCGTGCGGTAGAGCCGATCCTTGGTCACGGCGCTGTCAGGTACACCCAGCAATTCCTCCAGGCCCGTCGAGGCGTACCAGTGCTCGGCCAAGGCGAACTCGCTGCAGGGCGCGCAAAGGCGATTGATGACCTCGATGGCCACGATGTCGGCCGGCCGCACCGTTTCCTTGCCCTGGGGCAGGTGACGGTCGACGATCTCATCAAGCCCAATGAACTTCCAAAGCCAGAGTGCCAGCCAGACGTCACCGAAGCGCCGACCGTTGGTCCAGCCGACCTTGCCCAGGCGGATGCGTACGACGTCAGGATCGTCGGGCGCCGAGACCTGATCGTCGTCGGGGAAGAGGCGGAGCTGTTGGGAGTCTCCCTGGCGATTGTAGATGACCACGGTGCGTTGCCAGCGACCCTGCTGGTCGTGATTAAGCTCACCGAGGTAAGCGACGACGTGCTGCCGGGGTCCCGCCGCGGTGCGCACGCTCTCGACCAAGGCATAGTACGTATGGGTCTTGCCGTCTTTGGTCCGGGTGTAGCGGCGCAGGAACATACCGGCCTCCTGAGCACCCAGGATGATCAGGGGCCGGCATGAAATCAAGGAACTAGGTTACAAGTAGGTCTTCACTACAACGATCCGAGGCCGCTTCCACTACGAAAAAACCAGGAAATTCCGCGAATCGGGCTGCGTTCTGGGGTAAATTTCGCCACTATCTGCGCAACCTGGGCTAGCCTAAGTTGCGCAACGAGTGGGGTAGACATTTTGATTTCCCAGGGAAACCCGGACGCGAGGGCTCCAGGTCTTCACTACATTTCGCGATCGGGAGTCAGCCGCTCGGGGAGGCTGAGCTTCAAGGCCGCCAAGATCTTGGCTTGCTCAGCACTGGGGCGGGCGACCCGCCGCAGAGCCAGCTTTCGACCGTCGGTCGTCTCCAGCAGGATGTCGCCGATCTGGAGGCTGCCCAATGTCCGGAGGATGATCTCCGGCGTCATGGGCCGGGGCTTGGGTGACGCGTTGGGCCGGCGCCGGTCTGGTTTGCGGATCTCCGTCTGGAGCCCGGACTGCTTGGATAAGTGATCCAAGGTCTTCCAAAGGGCATAGGCCAGGACGCAGA
>NZ_JBXKJL010000335.1:0-17488 GCF_056994735.1 Geomonas sp. | reverse complement strand
AAAGGCCCTTGGCGATTGCCAAGGGCCTTTGTCTAATAAATGGTCGGAATGAGAGGATTCGAACCTCCGACCCCCTGCTCCCGAAGCAGGTGCGCTACCAGGCTGCGCTACATTCCGATGGGTCTTCTCGGGAAGTCCTGTTTGTAATTCTTTTCGCCCCTTTTGTCAACTCAAAAATTAATGGGCCACGGGCTCTTCCCGCTCTCCCTACGGGAGCACGTCTCAGGCTAAGACACCGCCCCCGTCGGGAGCTGGCTTCGGCGCCAGGCCCTCCGGGGTTTCTCGGTGATGCCACCGACTGCAAATCCCCCCTTTCCCCTGCGATGTCCTGTTACGTATTTTGCAGTACCTCCCCCTCCCTTGATGGGAGGGGGTTGGGGGGTGGGTGAACTTGCCAACGAAGTCGTAAATGGCGCCTTCCCCCCCACCCCTACCCTCCCCCTCAAGGGGGGAGGGGGTCCTTTGGCTTCGTGGGCAAGAACTTAACCGAACACCACCGCCCTGTCCCCCCTTTGACAAGGGGGGGACGTTCGGAGCGTACCATCGCCGTGGCAGTCGGACCGAAAGTGTAATGATATTCCTGCACATCGTTGCCGCCTGCCGTATAATCTATATTCATTACAAGAGCTGCAGAGAGGACCATGGACGACGTCGACAAAAATGAGGTCGAGAAGCTTACAGCCGAACTCGATCATTTGCGCCTTGAAAACGACAGCCTTTCCCGCCAGGTCAAGCGCCTGGTCCAGGCCGAAGGGAAACTCTACGCTTACCAGGAGCAGCTCGACGCCCAACTAAAGGAACTGCAGGAACTCTACGAGCTCAACCGGAAACTCACCGCCACCCTCGATCTCCCCTCCGTTTTTGAGCACGCCTCTTCCTACATCATCAACACCCTCGGCTACGAGAGGGTGGTCTTCTTCTCACACTGCGGAAAGGATGAAGACTTCACCGCCTGCGCCATTGCCGGGTATTACGAGCAGGGGGAAAGGGAGGGCGTCTCCAGCCTGGTCCTCTCTCCACAGGAACCTCTGCTGGCGCCGCTGCTGGACGACTCGGAGTTCCGCGTCTGCCCCCCGGAGTGCGATGACCCGGAACTGCAATCTTTCGCCGACCTGGTCCGGATGGATGAATACCTCCTCTATCCTCTCCGTTCCCAGGCGCGCATCCTCGGCGTGGTGGCTCTCGGGAACTCTGCCGCCAATGCAGCTTTTTACCGCAGGGTCACTCTATCGGCCGCCGCCCTTCCCAGCGTAGGGAACCTGGTCGGGCTCCTCTCCTCCGCGCTGGAGAACCAGCTCCTCTACGCCGACATGGAGAAGGCCCTGGAGCAGGAAAAGCTGGCCGAGGCTAAGTACCGCGGCATCTTCGAGAGCGCCATCGAGGGGCTCTACCAGTCGACCCCGGAGGGGAGGCTGATCAGCTGCAACCCTGCCATGGCCGCCATCCTCGGGTTTGACAGCCCGGAGGAGGTGCTGGAACGGATAACCAACATGCAGCAGCAGCTCTACGTCAAACCCCAGCACCGCGACCAGATCCTCGAGATGCTCCGTACCTCCAAGGAGGTCAAGGACTTCGAGGTCGAGTTCTACAAGAAAGACGGCAGCATCCGCTGGATCCGCATGAGCGCGACGCCGCACTTCGACGACGAAGGCCAGATGATCTACCTTGACGGGATCATGCAGGACATCACCGAGCAGAAGACCATCGAGGAGACCCTGCTGAAGCTCTCACAGGCGGTGGAACAGAGCCCCGTCACCATCCTCATCACCGATCCTCACGGCATCATCGAGTTCGTCAACCCGAAGTTCGTGCAGCTCACCGGCTATTCCGGCGAGGAGGTGATCGGAAAGAACCTGAACTTCCTGAGATCGGAGTACAACACCTCGGAGATGTACCGGAGACTCTGGGATACCATTTCGGCGGGACAGGTCTGGGAAGGGGAATTCGTCAACAGGAAGAAGAATGGCGAGCTCTTCTCGGAGCGGGCCACCATCTCCCCCATCAGGAACAGGGAGGGCGCGATCACCCACTACCTCGCCATCAAGGAGGATATCACCGAACGCAAGCAGTTGGAGGCGCAGCTTCTCCAGTCACAGAAGATGGAGTCGATCGGGCGGCTGGCGGGGGGGGTGGCGCATGACTTCAACAACATGCTGAGCGTCATCATAGGCTGCGCCCAGCTGGCCATGCTCAAGGTCCAGGAAGGGGACCAGGTCTGGCAGTACCTGAACCAGATCTACAGGGCGGCGGAGCGTTCAGGCGAGATCACCCGTCAGCTCCTCGCCTTCTCTCGCAAGGGGATCATCTCTCCGAAGAAGATCAACCTCAACACCAAGATCCTGGAGACGCAGAGCACCCTGGGGCGCCTGATCGGCGAGGACATCAACCTCACCTTCAAGCCTGCCGCGAACCTCTGGTCCATAGAGGCCGATCCCTCCCAGGTCGACCAGATCCTGGTGAACCTTGCGGTCAATGCCCGGGACGCCATGCCGGGCGGAGGCAAGCTTGCCATCCAGACCGGCAACGTACACATAGATCCCACCTACTGCAAGTACCACCTCGATTCGACTCCCGGTGACTACGTGCAGCTGGTGGTGACCGATACCGGCATCGGCATGGACCACGAGATCATCTCCCACATCTTCGAGCCCTTCTTCACCACCAAGGAGGTCGGCAAGGGGACAGGGCTCGGGCTGGCAACGGTCTACGGCATCATCAGGCAGAACAACGGCTTCATCAACGTCTACAGCGAGCCCGGCTACGGGACGAGTTTCCAGATCCATTTCCCTCGCCATCTGGGAGCGGCAGAAGCCGAGCCCGAAGCGCCCGAACCCGAACTGAAGGGCTCCGGTTCGGTGCTGCTGGTCGAGGACGATCCGCTGGTGCGGGAGATGGCCCTGCAGATGCTGACCGAGATCGGCTACACCGTGATCCAGGCGAAATCCCCCCGCAACGCCATCGACATCTGCATGAAGAACGACCCGCCGATCGATGTCATCCTCACAGACGTCGTCATGCCGGAGATGAACGGCAGGGAGATGGTCGACGTCATCCTCTCCGGCCGCCCGGACATGAAGGTGCTCTTCATGTCCGGCTACACCTCGGAACTGGTGGCGCAGCGTGGAGTCGTCGACGAAGGAACCCACTTCATCCAGAAACCTTTCGACATGCACTCTCTCAACCAGAAGCTGAAGGAAACCCTCTCAGAGGAACCGAAGTCCTCCTGACCCGTCACCTCGCCCTGTTCAGCCATTCCCATCTCCGGCCTTTCGAGCTTCAGGCACCGTCCCGATGACCGCCCCGTCACCACTCAGCCGGCCATCCCATGACCGCCCCGTCACCACTCAGCCGCCATCCCCGAAGTCCACTCCTTCATGGAGCGGACTTCCCAGATGCCCGAGCCTACATCGTCGGCAGATCTCCCCGACGCCGGCGTCATTTCAGGACCGCCTGGAAGGTGATGGTGAAGTTGGGTCCGGCCCCGGAGCCGCCGGTTGTGCCATTCATGGTGCCGATCATGGAAAGCCTCCACTTCATCACCTCCCCGTTGGCGGGAGGCGTGGTGCTCCAGGTCACCCCGTCGGTGGAGTACTCGGGCGTCCCGGGGGAGAGCGCCGAGGGGGGGACTCCCTCCTGGAAGCTGAAGGGGCCTCCTCCCCCCGAGTTGAGCACCAGGGTGGTGTAGGGACTCATGACATCGCTGGGGGTGACGTTGGTGGCGGGCCCGCCGGTATTGGTCACCCGGAAGGCGTAGGTAATGACCGCGCCGGGCGAGGGGGCGACCGGCGAGGTCGTCCTGGTGATGGCCAGGCTCGGGGGCGGGTACACGGTTAGAGCCGCATTGGCCCCCGAGGCGTCCAGCCCGCCGGCGAGGCTGGCGATGTTGGCGGGGTAGCTGTTGGTGTAGGAGCCGGCGGCGCTGCCGGTCACGGTGGCGGTGATGGTGCAGGAAGCGGTACCGTAGGCAAGGGATCCGCCGGAAAAGTTGATGGCGTTGCCGGAGTAACTTACCGCCCCCCCGCACTGCGGAGAGACCGCGGTTCCCGACAGGGTGAGCCCGCCGGGAAGGGTGTCGGTGAAGCCGAGACCGGTCTGCGCAGGATTGGTGGCGCCGTTGGTGATGGTGAAGGTGAGGACGGTGCTGGAGCCCACATTCAACGTGGCGTCGGCGAAGCTCTTGCCGAGGGAGGCAGCCACCACCTGCAGTGTCTGGGCAGAGACGGCATTGCTCATCCCCGAGATGCTGGTGATGTTGCCCCTGCCGTTCACGTAGGCTCCCGCGGCCATGGCGGTGACGTTGATGGAGATCGTGCAACTGGTGTTGGGGCCGATGGCGCCGTTTGCGAAATCGAGGGCCGCCTCGCCGCCGGTAAGGGCGACAGTGGTCCCGGTCCGGTAGACGCTCCCGCCGCAGGTGGAGGAGACGCCGGGAGGGGTGGCCGCCACCAGACCGGCCGGGAAGAGGTCCGTGAAGGAGAGCTTGCTCTGGCTGGCCGCGGAGGGATTGTTGATGGTGAAGACCAGGGCGGAGGTCTGCCCTACCCCCACTGCGCTAGGGGTGAAGACCTTGTCCAGCGTCGGGGTGCTGACCACGGTCAGGGTCTGGTCGGTGACACTGTTGACGAGGTTGGCGCTGAGTCCGGTGATGTTGCTGGCCCGGTTGGTGTAGGTGGTGAGCGCTCCCGTGGTCGGCCTGACGCTGACGGTGACGCTGCAACTGGAGGTGTTCACCGCCAGGGTGCCGCCGGAGAGGGTGATCGACGTCTCGCCGCCGGACAGGGGGGAGAGCGAGCCGCCGCAACTATTCACCACCGCGGCGGGGCTGGCCACCACCACCCCGGCGGGAAGGTTGTCGGTGAAGGAGAGCCCGGTCTGGTCGGGGTTGCCGGCGCCGTTGGTGATGGTGAAGACCACGCTGGAGCCCTGGTTGCTGTTGATGATGCTTGGGGTGAAGGTCTTGGTAAGCGAGGGGGCGGAGACGAGGAGCGAGGCACTCAGCCCCGTGGCGTTGAGCCCGCCGGAAAGATTGCTCATGTTGCCGGAGAAGGTGTTGGGGTAGGTCCCCGGGGTGCTGCCGGTGACAGTGGCGGTAACTGTGCAGGAAGCAGTCCCCGCCGCCAGCGCGCCGCCGGTGAAATTGATCACGTTCCCCCCGCTGTAGCTCACCGTACCCCCGCACTGCGGAGTTACCGCCGTCCCCACCAGGGTCAGCCCGCCAGCGAGGGTATCGGTGAAGCCGAGGCCGCTCTGGGCCGGGTTCCCGGCGCTGTTGGAAACGGTGAAGGTCAGGGTCGACGCCCTGCCGACCCCGATGGTGGCCGGAGTGAAGGCTTTACTCAGGACCGGCGCGTCGGTCACCGTCAGCGACGAGGTGGCGGGGACGTTGTCGGTGGTGCCCAGGGTCGAATCGATCTGGACCGTGCCGATGTGGGCAATGACGCTGTCGGTGTAGGTGCCCCCGGTCCCGGGCACCACGGCGCGGAAGGTGAGGTCGCGGCTGCCCCCGGCCGGGACGGTGAAGGTCCCGCTCCAGGTCAGCTGGGAACCGGAGACGGTCGGATCGCCCAGGGGGACGCCGTTGAAGGTGGTCGACCCGGGCTGGTAGGCGACTGCCGCGGGAGACGACGGGAGGGTGTCGACGACGTCCCCCAGCGTGACGTCGGCGGTCCCGCTGTTGGTGAGGCGCACGGTGTAGGTCACCGTCCCTCCGGTGAGGGGGGGGAGCGTGACCACGTTGGAGAAGTTGCTGAGCACCACCGCATTGCCGGAAGTGGGGCTTATGGGGGGCGGAGCGGGATTGCCGGCGGAGCCGCCGACCTGGGTGTGTTTCATCTGCTGGCCGCTCAGTATGAATCCCGTGGCGTTGGTGGCGGCGGGCGCCGTGATGGTGTTCTCGGCGGTGAAGGTGTAGGTGGCGACATAGGTGCCGGTGATGCCGGTGTAGGCCGCGATATAGGGGGCATCGGTCAGGGTCGAGCCGTCGGGGAGGTTGATCACCGAGCGGAAGAGGCGGTAGGTGCTGGCGGGCCAATTGGGGTCGGTCGCCCCGCTGAAGGCCAGGTGGCCGCCGGTGCTGCCGGTGTCGCCGGTAACGGAGATGGTGACGACGCCCCCGAGTGTCGCCGGGGTCGGCCCGGTGATGACCGAGCTCACCTTGTTGGAGTTGGCCTGGATGGTGTCCTGCTGCGTCATGGAAAAGGTGTCCGTCCGCAGCACGCTCCCGGCCGGCGGTTTCCCGTTATAGACCGACACCGTGTGGGTCTCGCTCCCCTGGCTGACGGCGCCGGTGGCCAGGTAGAAATAGGCCATCTTGGAACCTCCCCCCAGCGCCCCCAGGTGGAAGAGGCCGTTTTCCGTCGGCGCCAGGGTGATGTTGGGGCCGGAAAAGCCGCCGATCCTGGCCCAGGCGTCGGCGATCGGGGCATCGGTGGTTATCCGGTAGGCCACGTAGCTCCCGGAGAGGCCGTTGCCGAGGTCGGAATAGAAGACCGGCGACGAGGTGCGGGTGATGGTCACGGCGGCCTCGCCCCGGCTGGCCAGGGAAAGGGAGATCAGTGACAGGAGCACGATCGATATCAACTTGAATACTGCACGGTAAGGCATGCTTTCTCCAACTGCCATTCGTTTTCCCGCCCGGCCAAATGAGCCGGGTCGGCACCTCTGTTACCGGTTGAGCCACCTCACGGCGTCGTTCACCGAGTTCTGGTCGAACTTGAAGCGGAACTTGATATAGGGCCCCTGCGCCGTGTAGTTGGCGGAGGAGAAGTCCTTGTCGCTGAAGCCGGTGAAGTTGTAGCCGAGGCTCAGCCAGGCGTTCTCCACGATGTTGTATCCGACCGAGACCCCGGCGCTGTTGAGGGCCTGCCCGGTGCCCCAGGTGTGCAGCAGCGAGGCCCTGGCCCCGACGTCCCACTTCCCGGTCAGGTCGTAGCGCCCTTCCAACCCGATGAGGTCGGTGTAGCCTGTGATCCTCGCCTCGTTGTAGGTCTCCAGCACGTACTTGGCCCCGTACTGCAGCGACACCTGGCTCTTGCGGTTCGGCCGGTAGTTGGCGCTCAGGTTGTTCACGATGCGCCGGCTGTCGGTCCCGGCGGCCCCGCTCTGGCGGTCAATGAGGAAGTCCATCCGGTCCAGGATGATCCAGCGGGTCGCCAGGGGGCGGTAGACCAGCCCAAGCCGGAGGTCGCTATTCACCGTGGTCTGGGTGGCGGCCTCGGTGGTGAAAAGCTGCAGCCTCGCCGACCAGCCCCAGCCGTGCGCCGGTTCGCCCAGGATGGAGCTCAGGACCCCCCACTTGTCCTCGCTGGTCGAGGTCCGGTACTCGCCACGACCGCTCCAGCTCCAGCTCCTCTCCTTGTAGTCCGCCCCGAGCGACACCGCGGTGAAGTCCTCGCTTCCCGAGGAGGAGACGGTGTTGGGGTTGATCCGGTAAGCGCTCCTGATGGTCTGGTTGCGGTCGAGGCCTCCGTCGACGCTCCAGTGGTCGCTGAGCTTCCAGCTCTGCTTGAGGCCGAAGAGGGCGAACATCCGGTCGCCGTTCTCGTTGAGTTTTCTCTCCACGGAACTGTTGAGCGAGCCCCCCTGCCACGGGGTGCTCTTGAAGCCGGCCCGGGTGGCGTTCCCCCGGTTGCTGCTCCCGTCGGTGAACTCCTGCTGGGCGAAGAGGCTCAGCTGCGAGGAGAGCTTGTAATCGGCCCCCAGCGTGGTGCGGGTCGGGTAGTCCGCGGTGCTGTTCGCGCCGATCGACTGGTCCCGGTCCACCTTGAGGGTCAGCTTCTTGTCCAGGGCCAGGAGGCTCACCCCCGCCGTCAGCTGGTCCGATTCCTTGGTGCTGCCGTCGGAGAGCCGGTCGGAGGCATGGCGGACCCCGAGGGAGGCGCCGTAATTGCCAAAGCTGTAGTTCCCCTTCCCCTCGATGCGGTCGGCCTGGACCCCGGTGGAGAGCATGTACTGGCGGTTCGCGGTCCCGTTGAGGTTCAGTGCGTCGCTCAGCTTGTAGCCGGCATCGAGCCCGTATTTCCTGGTCCCGACCTCGCTCGACTGCTGCTGGCCGAGGCCGAATCCGCTCCCCATCTCCCGGAAGTAGATCCGCGAGTCGAGCCTGGCGGTCCGCTGGATGACCTCGGCCAGGAAGGCGTTGCCGCTGGTCCCCTTGGCGCCGCTGGTGCCGGTGGTGCTGGTGGTGCCGGTGCTGTTGGTGGTCTGGCTGAAGTTGGACTCGCTGCGGGCGGCCTCCAGCTTCACGGTGGTGGCCGTTCCGACCCTGATCGTGGTATCGACCCCGAGGCTGTTCCCCGTCCCGCTCACCTCACCCTCGTGCAGGTAGGTCACCCCCGCCCTCACCTGCTGGTCCAGGAGCTTCACCCCGACCCTGCCGCCGAAGGTCAGCGCGCTGGTGCCGGCGTCGAGCGTCTCGTACTCGGCTACGATGAAGATGGGGTTGAACTCCCCGTCCCTGCTGTAGATCGGCTCCTTGAAGAGGAGCGTCCCCGAGCTGTAGTCGATGCTGTAATCGGTGTAGCGTGTGAGCTCCCGGGTGGAGATCACCACCTCGGAGCGGAAGCGGTCCCTCACCTGGAGCGAGACCTTGTCCGAGTTGATGGCGATCTTCCTCCTGCTCAGGTGGTAGAGCCCGGAGGTGCCGTCCCCCTCGATCTCGTCCTTCACGTAGGCCTGGCCGGTCTCGCTCCCGAAGGCGTTCACCTCCAGCGTCTTCCCGTGCAGTTCCGTCTTCACCCCGTTGAGCCTGCGGCTGTAGCGCGAGAGCTCGGTGACCGTGAGGTCGGTGTTGAAGTCGCCGAACATGGCGTAGAACTGCTCGCGCTCGATCTTCAGGTAGAGCTTCCTGATGCTGGAGGCGTCGTACTGCTGCTGGCTCGCGTCTCCGTAGAGCGTGTAGTAGGTGTTGGGGTCGATGGTCTGGAAGAGGCCGCTGCCGGTCGCCCCTCTGCTCTTGGCCGAATCGTAGGCCGCCGTCAGCAGCCACTCGCCCTTCACCGTCCCCTTGGCGTAGAAGGCCATCCGGCCGTCGTCGTAATACTTCTCGTCCACCCCGGAGCCCTCCAGGCTCTCCATGTGGCCCGAGACGGCGTTGTACCCCGCGGTCCCTTCGGCGAGGCCCACCAGGATCCACTCCCGCATCACCGGCTTCACGTAGGTCTCCGTCTCGAGCTTGACCCCGTTCATCGCCAGCGTCACCTTGTAGAGCCCGCTCTTGCTGACCGGCTGGAAGAGCGCGTTACCCTGCAGGTCTACGTGGACCAGGTCGCCGCGTCCCGCCACGCTTTCCGGGGTCTCGTCCCGGGACTTCACCGGCTTGAGGCTCCCCTCGCGGATCTCCAGGTCGGCTGCGGCCGGTATCGGGTTCCCCGCCGTGTCGAGGAGTTCGAGCTGCAGCCGGACAGGGGTCCTTCCGTCGGCGATGTTACCTTCGTTGGACCTGAGGCGGATGGTGGCCACCGCGCCGCTGCGGGTCACCTTGATGGTCTGCCTGAACCGGCTGACTCCGAAGGGATCGACCCCTTCGATGGTGGCGCTCCTCTCCCCCCGCTGGCCGAAATCGACCCCGATGTAGCTGTAGATGGTTTTGCCGCTCCTGGGGTCCTTCAGGGTGAAGCCGATCCGCTCCGCCGCGATCTCCTTGCCGTCCACCGTCAGCTTGGGTGCGAGCTCTGAGTCGAGGCAGACCCGGACCCCGTTGATGGGATGGATCAGTGTCCCGCCGTCGGTCGGGCTGAGAATCCCCGGCCGCTCCTTGATGCTCTGCCCCGGCACATCCTCCTCGTCCTTGGGGGCTTCCTTCCTCGGCGCGGGGGGAGGCTCCGGGGCCTTGGGTGCCGGAAGGGGGACCCCCGGGATCTCGGCCTTCTGCACCCCGCTCTCCCCCTTCACCACCTCCAGGTGGCTCTTTTCCAGCGAGCGCGCCACCCGCACCAGGATCTCCACCCGCCGGTTCATGGCCCGCCCTTCGGCGCTGCTGTTGGGGGCGATCGGCCTGCTCTCCCCGTAGCCGCTGTAGTCCGCGGTCGAGCGGGGGAGCTGGAGCCTGTCCATCAGGTACTCCCCGACACTCCTGGCCCGGGCAAGGGAAAGGGCGTTGTTGTCCGGGTAGAGGCGCCGGGCGCGGGGGCTGATCCTGACGTTGTCGGTGTGGCCGGAAACCACGACCTCCTTGATATCCACGACGCTCAGTCTGGCCGCCAGCTCGTCCAGGATCGCCCGGTCGGCGACGGAGAGTTCGGCGCTGAGGGTGGCGAAGTGGGGGTGGAGCACGATGTCCGGCATGTCCACCGTCTCCTCCTCCCCGACCCGTTTCAGCACGTTCTCTGCCTCGGGGGTGGAGAGCCCGGTGGAGGAGGTGATGTCGAATTCGAGGAGGGCCCTGGTGGTGATGTCACCCTCCTCCCCTGCCTCCCTTGCGCTGGCCCGCAACGCCAGCACCTTGTTCCACTCCTCGGCCGAATCGGGGAGCTGGTAGATCAGGGCCGACTCCTCCTGCAGCGGGTCGGCTGCGCCCTTTCCGTCCAGCGTGCTGGAGCCCGCGAGATAGGCGACGCCGTGAGGCAGGGTGATCCTCACCCGCTTGTTCGCCAGGGGCTCGTGCCCCCCCCAGCCCCGCACCTGGTACTCGATGGTGTCGTCCTTCACCCGGCTCTTCAGCTCGATGTTCACCCACCCGGGGGGAGGGGCGGCCTCGGGGACCTCATCCTGGCCGGCCTTGACGTCACCCCCCGCCGCGGCCAGTTCGGCGGCGAGCCTGGCGTCGGCCGCGGCGATCTCCGCCGCGTGCTGCCGGACGTACTCCGCCTCGTCGTGTTCGCCTGGCGCCGCCCTCTTCCGCGACCTGGCCAGGTGGAAGTCGCTGCGCCACAGCGTCCCCCCCTGGAGGTCGACGAACTGGGAGTAGGCCTTCCCGGCGAACCTGCTGTTCTCCTCGCAGGGGGCGGCCTCATACCCTGCCGGCAGCGAATCGAGGTCGAGCTGCACCACGTGGGTCGTCGGGGTCACCCCCTCGAAGTGGTACATCCCCTTCTTGTCCGTCTCCACGAAGCTTCCGTCCTCCAGGTAGATCCTGACCCCGGGGACCCCCTGGTCGGCCGCGCCGTCGGGCTCCCCGCAGCTCCCGTTGTAGACCCGACCCATGACGATGCTGCGGGTGGAGAGGAAATCGGAACGGATCTCGACGGTGGCCGTGGCGGTGTTGGAGGAGAGCGTGCCGCTGGCGGCGGTGGCGGTGGTGGTGGCGGTGCCGAGCGCGGCTCCGGCCGAGACCATGGTGGCGTAGCTGAAGGTGACGCCGGTCTTGGCCGGGAGGTCGCCGATGTCGAAGGTCAGGGTGCGGCCGTCGGCCGAGATGGCGGGATCCGGTGCAGCGGCGCTGTTCAATTTGGTCGAGCCTTTCACGTACCGGAAGCCTTGTGGGAGGACGTCGGTCACCTTTACGGAGTCGGCCGTGAGGGAGGCTTCGGTCTGGCTGTTCTGCACCGTGACCTGGAAGGGGACCGCATCACCTATGGCGGCCTGGCTCTTGGTCGAGGCCTTCTGGATCCAGAGCCGGCCGAAAACCGGGTCGACCGGGAGGTCGATGCGCATGGCCGGGCCCGGGTTGACGCTGAAGGTGAGGCCGCGGGAGCCGTCGACCACGGTGAAGGGCCCTCCGGTGAGCCGGGCGATGGCGCTGTCGCTGGCCGACGAGGGGAACTTGTAGCCTGAGGGCGGGGTGACGAGGAGCCGGTAGCGCCCCGGCTTCACGTACGGGAACCTGAAGCCGCCGGGGGAGAAGGCGTAGACCCTGCCGGAGCTGTCCCTGGGGGTGGAGCCGGTGACGACGGTGGCCGGCTTTGTCCCGGCCGCCGGTGCCGGGAAGACGTTGGTGGAGGCGCCGTCATCGCCGTAGACCGTGGCGTAGTCGTTGGCGTCGACGTCCCAGAGGGTAACCGTGGCCCCGTCCAGTGGTTTCCCCGTGCTGCTGTCGAAGACCCTCCCCAGCGGGTCGACCATGACCCTCGCCGTGGAGGTGTTGCTCATGTCCAGGGCGTTGACGTAGCGGGCGGTAATGGCGTTGTTCTGCGAGACCGGGAAGATCCCCGAGTAGGAGGTTCCCCCACCGATGTTGCCGGCGGCGTCGGCCGAGTTGATGAAACCGGTGAAGATGCCGGTGTCGGGGCCGGTCTCCACCAGCCGGAGCACCTGCACCACCCCTGTCTCCTCGTTCTTGAGGGTCACCACAACGGTCTCCCGGGTATCGTGATCGAGGTTCTGCTCGGAGTCGGTGACCTGCAGGAAGAGCGGCTCACCGGCGTGGAAGGAATCGGCGGCGATCAAGGGTACCGGGTTGGCCAGATCGAGGGGCGCGCCCGAGCCGAGGGGGGTGGGGAGCCGCATGGCGGCGAAGGCCGCCTCCTTGTCGCTCCCGGTGCGGTACCAGGTCTGCCCCACCTCCGCGTAGGAGGCGCCGGGGATCAGGGCCCCGTTGGAGAGGGGGGCGTATTTCAGGAACTCCACCGTCGACTGCCCCGGCGTCAGCAGGGTCACGGTGATCGAGGCGCTGACCGGGGTCAGGCCGTCGGCGGTGAAGGTGGTGACGTTGACGATGGAGTGGTCGCTGGAGACCGTGTAGGAATGGGCGGGGGGCGAAGCCAAGAGGAAGATCAGCAGGGCTGCCCCCACCCCCACCAGCGAAGTCAGCATGCCGGCCACCGGGGACGCACCTCTCCCTGTACGGCGCGGGGGCGCTGAGGCCCCCCGGCCGTCGCGGCCGCCCGAAGGACGGCCGGCCCCAATGCCGGCACGGAGGCCGGCAAGGGGGCGGTAGAGATGCGAAACGAAGTAGCTAGGCATCTATTTCCGGTTCTCTCCGCTTGGGCTTACTTGATGGTGGCCTTGTAGGTGACGGTCACCTGCTGCCCGAAGGGGAGGTTCCCCGGGGTGTTATCGCCGGCCCCGTTCCCGACGTACACCAGGAGATTGGGGTTGCCGGCCGGGTTCCAGTTGGCCCATTTGCCCGAGGTGTTGCCGCAGGCGGTCAGGGAGTGAAGTCCTGCCAGGGTGTCGATGTAGCGCACGTCCTCGCCCGGGTTGTACCCGTTGCAGGCCAGGGTCATGAAGGCGGAGGGGAGGAGGTCGGAGATGTTGCAGTTCGAGAGGTTGCCGACGGCGTCGGTGGCGGTGTTCTTGGCCACCACGGCGTACTCGAGGACGTTCCCCGATTTGCCGGTCACCGCACCGCTGGTGCACCAGGTGCCCGGGGTGCCGGAGATGAGCGTGGAGCAGCTCACGGCGGGATTGGCCGAGGCGTCGCTGGTGTTCCTCACGTACTTGGTGATGCTGACCGTGCCCGGTGCCGAGGTCCAGACGTTGAGGTTGGTGGGGGGCTTGCTCGCGTCGCCTGCGTTGGCGTTGGCCGAGGCGGTCGAGTTCATCACCGTGACGGTGCTGAAGCCGGTGCCGGAGACGTCGGCCTTGACGTCGACGGTCAGGAAGCTCCCCGGGGTCTCGATGGTACCGGGCTTGACGATGATGCTGACCCCGTTGACGCTGGAGGTCTGCTCGTAGATCGGGGTGCCCACGGTGACCGAGACGGGCGCGGAGAGGTAGATCTCGGCGGTACCTGACTGGGTGCCGGGGTTGGAGACGTCCTGAACCGTCATGATCATGTTGTTGTTGGCGGAGTCGACAAAGACGATGGTGTCGTTCTTGCCGAGGCCGTTGACCTGGTGGGCGTCGTTAAGGGCCGGGTCCGTTGCATAGGTGACGCTCGGAACGTAGAGGACGTTGGAATTGGTGGTGGCTGCCGAGGTTACCGAAGCGCCCAGGACGATGCTGCCGCTGGTGGCCGCCACGGTCGCGGTGTTGCTGTTGTTCACCGAGGCGTTGATCGAGGGAGTGATGGTGTAGCTGGCCGGACCGTTGGCGGTGCTCTGGATGGTGAGGGTGTCGGTCTGGGTCGGGGTGTCCGTGCCGGCATAGGCCGCCGCTGCTGGGTTGCTGATGGCGACCTGCGGTGCGGAGGGGACCAGGCTCACCATGACCGAGACCGAGGCCTTGGCCGAGGAGGTGGTGGAACCGATGGTGAAGGTAAGGGTTGCGGTGTTGACGATCTGGGTATTGGCGGCGGTCTTGGCCGTGGTCGCCCAGGCGCTTGCGGAGGATGCCACGAGGCCGGCGGTCAGGCCGGCGACCATGAGCGATCTGATGATCGGCTTTTTCATGCTCTTCTCCTTTTCATAACATTGCATTGAAAGTGGCGGGTGCCGGGGGGCTGCCTGAAGCCTCCCCCCGCTTTACCCGTTTAGTTCACCGTGGCCTGGTAGGTGATCACCGCGGTGTCGCCGCCGGCCAGCGGCGTCAACAGGGTGTAGCCCGCACCAGCCAGAGGCGAGGTGTTGCCGGCCCCGTCGGTGAGGGCGCCGGCTGCGCCGCCGTTGTAGCTGATCTTGGTGGTCCCGGTGTTGTAGGTCGAGTAGCCGGGAAGGGTGTCGGCTACGTTGGCGTTGCTGATGGTGGCGGTGGCGGAGGAGTGCAGGTTGGTGATGGTGATCCTGTACTCGACCACCTCGCCCGGACGCGCGGTGGTGCCGGAGGTCGCGAAGAGAGCGGCCGGGTTGGCGGTGATGTTCCTGGACTCCTTGAGGATGCTCAGCTTGGGAGCGAGGATGGTGGTGGTCACCACGTCCGTCCCGTTGGTGGTGATGTAGGTGATGGTGGCCTTGTTGATGTCGGTCGCCGTGGTGACCACCCTGAGCTGCGTTACGTGGGTGCCGTCGCTGATGGCGGTGGTGGCCGGGTCGATGTTGACGTTACCCGCGGTCACGGTGTTGGCGAAGGTCTTGTATTCGCCGACCTGGGTACCGGCGGTCACGTTGGTGAGGGCGATGGCCCCGGAGACGGGGTCGAGATAGATCCTGTCCAGCACCTCGGTCTGGGTATCGGTCTGGGGACGGCCTGCTGCGATCGCCTTGACGTTGTAGCTCTGGTCGGCCATGCCGTTGACGGTCAGCATCACCTTGGCGTTGACCGCCAGCGGGTTGACCGCGGAGGCGGTGGTGCCGCCGGGGACGGTGATGTAGTCGCCGCCCGCGTCGCTGCCGTTTCCGATGGCGAAACCGCCCCACAGGCTGATGCCTGTAGGGGTCAGGCTGTCGGTGTTGGCGGTGCTCATGTTGGACGAGTCGCTGGAAGTCCCATCCTTGCTGACGGTGTAGGTATCGGTACCGTTGCTGTTGGACCTGATGGTGTAGGTGTAGAGCTTGGTGGCTCCGGAGAGGATGCTGGCCGCCTGGCTATCGACGCTGACGGTCGGGCGCGCCGCCAGGGTGGTGACGGTGACGCTCACCGAGCTGGAGGTGGTGAGCCCTGAGACGGCACCCGAGGCGTAGGTGACGGTGACCTTGTTGTAGACGGTCGCCCCGGCGCTGGTGGGGTTGGCGGCAGCCTGGGCCTGGGTGGCTGCCAGCACCAGCAGCGCTAACGCTGCCACTGCGGTGGCGGTAACGGCGGCGCCGTTGCGGACTTTCTTCATCCATTTCATTGCACTTCTCCTTTTGGTAGCGGACAGAGCCCGCGATTAAAATTGCTGCCGATCACACTATTGCATGTGCGGATCTGTGTCGGCGGCCCTGCCCTGATCGAATCCCTGCTCTCCTTCCCGGTGGTGTTGCCGGTCATCTCTTCCTCCTTTTTTCCGATCTGGTTAACTGCCGCGATGCGTTTCTATTTCACTCTGACCCTGAACTCGAGTTTGCCGCTGGCCTTGGGCGGGATGTTGGCCACGATCCAGCGGACGTTGGTGTAATCTTCCGGTGCCGCCACATGCTTCTGCTTCTTGCCGCCTGCGCCGACCGACTCGTAGGTGAGCAGGGTCGGCTTGTTGAAGCTCTTGCCCTTGTCGATGGAGAAGACGATCTCCGATCCTTCTCCCTTGGCGCTCCCCGGGACGTAGGAGGTTCCCGCCGGGATCGGATCATCGACTACCGCGTTGGTGGCCGGCTCGTTCCCCTGGTTGGTATAGGTGATGGTGTAGATGATGAGGTCGTTGGGGGCGAACTTGGTGGCGGGGACGGTCTTGATCTCCTTCTTGCCCCCCTTGGTGATGGAGATCTCCTTTTCGGCCTTGATCCTGATGGAGACCTTGGCGGCGGCAAAGGCCGAGGTTGCGGCGATCATCAGGGCGAGCAGCAGGGTGGTCAGGGCCAGTACGGTGCTTCTTTTCTTCATGTGTCTCTCCTTTTTGCTGTGTTGCTGTTGTTGGTGGTTGCAATCCATTGCCCCTGGGCCCCTTGCCGGCGGCTCACGGGGAGTCTCAGTTAATCTTCACCTGGTAGACGAGATAGGCAGTTGAAGCCGGTTGCGGCGACGGAAGAGAAGTGTCCAGCGTCCCTCCGGCGGCGGGGGTACAGCCGGTCCCGACGCGGAAGGTTATGATCTGCGGGCTCGCCGACGCCGTGCCGTAGGCGACATCGGGAAGACCGCTGTTACCGATGGCGAGGTCGGTCTCCTTGTTGTTGAACCAGGCATGGGCGAAGATGTCCCCTCCGCCGCTCACCCCGTACCCCGACCCGGAAATGAGGGTGGTGTAGCCGGGAAGGACATCGGTGATCACCACGCTCTGGGCGGCGCCGCTCCCCACGTCACTGATCACCTCCAGGTATTCCAGGATCTCCCCGCTTCGTCCGCTGACGCCTCCGGTGTAGTAGAGATTGGAACTGCCGCTGGCGCTGAAGGTGTAGGATCCGGTTCCGAAGGTGGTGGGGGTGGTGAGATTGCGGACGTACTTGGTGACGGAGATCTTCCCCATGTGCGAGTCGGTGACCAGCGGGGAGCTTGCCGCGGCTGCAGCCGCCATGGTGGCGGAGACGGTGGTGGTCCAGCTGGAGTACCGGGTCGGATCGGTGACCGCCCCCTGCGTCACCGTCATGGTCACGTCCTTCGCCTCGACGATCTGGGCGTAGGAGGTGGGGAGGTTGGTCAGGGTGCCGGCTCCGAGGTTGTTGAAGAGCTCGATGGTGCAGGGCGCGACGCTGGTTCCGCTCCCCGCGGGGACCTCGGTGACCCGCCCCGCCGTAAAGGGACCGTAGTAGTCGCTGCCTGAGTAGAGATAGACCATGTCGCCGGCCTTGAGACCGTTCACCACCCCATCGCCGCTGCTCCCGCCGCTCTCTGCGGAATCGGAGGGGACGCCGCCGTCGTTGGGAACGTTGAAGGTGATCGCGGCGCCGCTCGCCCAGTTGGCGATGGTACCGTGGGTATCGGAGGGGTCGATGGCGGTGGAACCGAGGAAGACGCTGGCGGGAAGGCCGGAGGGGGGGGCGCCGTAGCCGGACATGTTGACGGACGCGGTGTCGCTTGCCCCCAGGGTGACGAGCCGCGGACCGTTGGAGTTGGTCCTGACCCTGAGGGTGTAGCTCCAGGTGGAGCCGCTGCCGTCGGTAGTGCCCGAGGCCGGCATGATGAGGGACGGCGTGGCCGAAACCGTGGTGACCGAGACGTC
>NZ_JBXKJL010000334.1:0-2099 GCF_056994735.1 Geomonas sp. | reverse complement strand
CTAAATGCTTCCAAGTTGATCATGCGGCCTGAGCTAGCCGCTGAGTAGCATCTTTGTCTGGCGCAAACGGACTGCCAATATGACGAAGCACGTCTGCAGGAGTCTGGGTCCGTGCCTGAAAATGGGTCTGCACATCGGCGAGCAGGAGCGCGAAATCGTTGCGTTGATGATTATGCCTCACGACTCGTCGCCAGATACGCCAGAGCCATTCAATGCGATTGGCATCCGGATCATAGGCAGGCGTATACACCAGGTACAAGTGCTCCTTCAACTCGGCGAGCAGGCTGCGCACAAGCAGGGACCCGGCTGAAGTGTGCGTCTTAAGATTATCAGCAAGCACAATGGCGATACGCCCGCGACGTGGTGAGCGCGCCACGGCGGCACGCACTTGTTCGCAGAAGACATCAGCCGTCCGTCCAGGGGCAATACGACCATCGAACCAGCCATCGCGCCAGTCCACCAAGCCAAAGCCGTCGACCTTGCGGTTATCACCTGGCGCTTCGACCAAGCGTTGCCCGCGTCGACCTTTGCGAGACCAGATACGGGTGAGCGTCGGGTGAAAGGCAAACTGCACTTCATCCTGCAGATAGAGGTCAGCCTGGGGCATGAGGGGGAGCAGGGCGGGCAGGTCAGCAGGGAGCTGATCCCACAGCTCAGCCTCCACCAGATCTTTGACGGGGAGAGGGTCGGGTGCTGTGGCACCGGCGAACAGCACCTCCACCCTTAAGCGTTTCCCACATAATCGGCTTTTTCTTCGGCCTTGCGCCTCAGCGTCCAGGTGGGACGCTTGCAGACGTCGCCATGGGCATGTAAGTACACCCGCACAGTCTCCTCCGTCACCCGAATGCCGGTTTGCGTGCCTAAGTACGCAGCGCGTCTCGCGGTGGTCCAGTTCGCCGTGTCCTGTCCTACCTCATGGGGGTCCAACTCGATTACTCGCAATAACTCGGCTTCCCAGGCTGTCGTGACCGTTCGCTCTCGGCCTGGAGGCGTTCGGCGACGGACTGCCTCCAATCCGCCTGTTAAGAACCGTTTGAGGACACGCACTACTGTGTCCTGGCTCCGCAGAACGATCTGGGCAATCTGGGTCGAGGTCTGACCTTTCGCTGAGAGCAACAGCATCTGATAGCGGGTACGCGTTTCGGCATCGGAGGCCTCATCGTAGCGACGGCCTAGCTCAGTATGGGTTGACGCTTCCAATGGGGGGAGGGTTATGGGAGCGGTCATCTCTTTCTTCCTTTCTTCACTCTTCCACTCTTCTCCCTCTCATTGTCTCACATCTCCGCACACTTTACTTGGAAGCATTTAGAGGAGTATCGTCACGTCGCCCAGGCCTGCCTGGACTGGATGGATCAGTATGGCGACCTGGACGGCGATGGCTTCCAGGAATATAAAACCTACTCGCCACTTGGCTACGAGGACATGGGCTGGAAGGATGCAGGAGACGCGGTGGTCTACGCCGATGGCAGCCAGGTCAAGCAGCCCAAGGGCCTGTGCGAACTGCAGGGCTATGTCTACGATGCCAAAATGCGCATGGCCGAAGTCTTTGAGGTGCTTGGTGATGAGACACGAGCGCAAGCGTTGCGTCAGCAGGCACAAAGCTTGAAGGACCACTTTAACCAGGCCTTCTGGATGCAGGAGGAAGGCTGCTTTGCCTATGGGCTCGACGCCGAGAAAAAACAGATTACCGCCATTGTCTCCAATATGGGACACTGTCTCTGGAGTGGCATTGCCGAGCAGGACAAGGCCGAACGCACGGCGAGACGGCTCTTGCAAGAGGACATGTGGAGTGGCTGGGGGATTCGCACGCTTTCCAGCACGAACCCGGCCTATAATCCGTTCTCGTACCACCGTGGTTCTGTCTGGCCTCACGACAACGGACTCATTGCTGCCGGCTTCAAACGCTATGGTCTGGCACAGCAGGCCAATCAGGTGATCCGTGGGATCTTCGATGCGGCCCGACGGTTCGAGGCGTACCGCTTGCCGGAGCTCTTCGCGGGTTTGCCACGTGAGCGCCAAGCACTGGATTTTCCCGCCCTCTATCCAGGTGGGAGCAACATTCCCCAGGCCTGGGCTTCGGCGAGCATTTTCCACATGGT
>NZ_JBXKJL010000333.1:0-29630 GCF_056994735.1 Geomonas sp. | reverse complement strand
AGCATAGGACATGTCGTGGCAGGCCCCATCGAGGTGGATGACTCGCTGGTACCCGAAGGGATGAAGCAGCTCCAACGGCTGGCGGAGTCGGCTGACCTCGCCGCCCTGGCCGCCAACACCATGAAGGAGAAGGAAGCGCACAAGTTCTGCCTGACCCGCATCAAGGAGCGGGGGATGGACATGAAGCTCGTCAAGGTCGAATACCTCTTCGACGGCAGCAAGGCGATCTTCTACTTCACCGCCGATGGCAGGGTCGATTTCCGCGAACTGGTCAAGGACCTGGCCCACGCCTTCCACACCCGCATCGAGATGCGCCAGATCGGGGTGCGTGACGAATCCAAGATGGTCGGAGGAATCGGGATCTGCGGCAGGGAGCTCTGCTGCTCCTCGTATCTCCGCGAATTCGAGCCGGTCTCGGTCAAGATGGCCAAGGAGCAGAACCTGGCGCTCAACCCCAGCAAGATCTCCGGCCAGTGCGGCAGACTTCTTTGCTGCCTCTCCTACGAGTTCGACACCTACTGCAGCCTGAGGAAAGGGCTTCCCAAGTGCGGCAAGAGGGTGCAGTGCGGTTGCGTCGACGGCGAGGTGGTCAAGGTCAACGTGCTGCAGGGGACGGTCACGGTGAAGACCTCCGATGACAGCCTGGTGCACTTGAAGGGCGACGACATAAGCCCGGAGAACGTAACCGATAAAGTGAAGAAACCGCAGGGCAAGGGAGAGGTGCAGAGCCCGCAGGAGAGCAAGGCCAAGGCTGCCCAGGCGGCCAAGCAGGCGCGCCGCGACCGCAGGCCCCAGGACGTAAAGGAAAGGAAAAAGGAGAAACCATCATAATGAAACCGGCTTTCTACGTCACCACCCCGATCTACTACGTAAATGACGTCCCGCACATAGGCCACGCCTACACCACCCTGGCGGCCGACGTGCTCGCGCGCTACAAGCGGCTGATGGGTTTCGATGTCTTCTTCCTGACCGGCACCGACGAGCACGGGCAGAAGGTGGAGAAGGCGGCCAATGCTGCCGGAGAAACCCCGCTGGAACTCGCCGATCGCGTCATGAAGCGCTTCCAGTCGCTCTGGGAGAAGCTGGAGATCTCCAACACGGACTTCATCCGGACCACCCAGGAGCGCCACAAGAAAGGGGTTGCCGAGTTATTCGAGAGGGTGATGGAGAAGGGCGATATCTACCTCGGTGAGTACGAGGACTGGTACTGCACGCCGTGCGAGACCTTCTGGACCGAGACCCAGCTGATCGACTTCAAGTGCCCTGACTGCAACAGGCCGACCGAGAAGCTCAAGGAGGAGTCCTACTTCTTCAGGATGAGCAAGTACCAGGACCAGCTTCTGGCACACATCGAGGCCAACCCGGACTTCATCCAGCCGAAGTCCCGCCGAAACGAGATCATCTCCTTCGTCAAGGAAGGCCTGAGGGACCTCTCCGTTTCCCGCACCACCTTCCAGTGGGGGATCCCGGTCCCGGGCAATGACAAGCACGTGGTCTATGTCTGGTTCGACGCCCTGACCAACTACATAACCGCCCTCGGGTACCCGGACGAAGCCGGCAACTTCAGCAAGTACTGGCCCGCCGACGTCCAGCTGATCGGCAAGGACATCCTCAGGTTCCACACCGTCTACTGGCCGACCTTCCTCATGGCCGCGGGGCTCCCGATCCCCAAGAAGGTTTTCGCCCACGGCTGGTGGACCATCGAAGGGCAGAAGATGAGCAAGAGCCTGCAGAACGTGGTCGAGCCCAACATGCTGATCGAGAAGTACGGCGTCGACGCGGTCCGCTACTTCCTGCTGCGCGAGGTCCCCTTCGGCCTGGACGGCGATTTCTCCCACGGCGCCCTGATCCACCGCATCAACTCGGACCTGGCCAACGACCTCGGCAATCTCCTCAACCGTTCCACCGCCATGCTGGGGAAATACTTCGGCGGCGTGCTGCAGCAACCGGGCGAGGAAACCGAGCTCGACAAGGCTTACCGCGAGAAGACCATCGCGATGGTTTCACAGGTCGACGGCCACTTCGAAGACCTCGCCTTCAGCAAGGCCCTGCAGTCGATCTGGGAAGTGATCTCCGCCGGCAACAAGTACATCGACGAGGTCGCTCCCTGGACGCTCGCCAAGGACCCGGCCCTGAAGGACCGGCTGGCGACGGTCATGTACTACATGCTCGAATCCCAGAGGATCGTCTACTACCTCCTCTCCGCCTTCATGCCGAAGACCTCCGAGAAGGGGCTTGGCTACCTGGGGATCACCGAGCCAGCCAGCCGCGAAGGCCTCGCCTGGGGCGGCCTGAAAGCAGGGACCACCGTCAAGAAAGCCGAGCCGCTCTTCCCGAGGATCGAGGAGAAGCCGGAGTAGCGAGATCCTGGCAACCACACTCTTACCCGAAGGGACCTCGAAAGAGGTCCCTTTTTTGTTGGCACCGCGACTATCCGGACCCGCCTTCGCGCCGCCCCACTTCCGGGACTGCTGGCAGTAACGCCGTCTGCCACCGTGGAAGGCCGGATATTTCCATAAAATTTGTAGTCCCTCCCATTTGACATCAATTTCCGGCAGGATAAACTGTCCATGACCTTCAGCTTTTTCGTATACAGTCAATCATTCGCACTTTTTCCCGCATAAAAGAGCCGAGACAACCAATCATTTATTATTACAGGTGGAACACATAATGAATGACACAGCATTCAACTCTCTAAACTTGTGCCTATGCCATGCGCTCAAACAGCATGGACAGAAAACCGCGAACCCTGCTTCAGACATCCGCTCTTTTTACAGGGCCTTGCTCAAATTTCCGATACCCTCCTCCCGGTAAGTCATCGCTGTAATAAGGTAAGGCGGCAGTCAGGACACGAGCTTTGACCGCGTCTATGCCTTACCCGGCGAGAACTCACGCCTATTATGCCTGCAAGGGTCATCCTCGACCTTGCACCTGCTGCTATCTCCTCCCCTTCCCCCCTGCGATCGGCGTACACCGCGGAGTACTACTTCAAGCCCCACCCTCTTGTATCCGGCACACCGAGGAGAATGATGGGACAGGCAACGGCGGACCTCAGGATTGTAACTACAGTATTGCTGTTGCTCTGGGGCCTTTTCCCTCCAAGAAACAGCTACCCTTCCGAAGCTCTCACCATCTGCCAACCCGGGTCTTACACCACTCTCAGCAGGCTCTTTGACTACTGCGGCCTTCCCGCCGAGTGCGGCGGCACTCTCAGATGCGAAGGCAAGACGGCAGTGGTCAAGGGTAGCATCGACTACGACAACGTCTTCGAGAAAAGGAGTTCCCCTCAGCTTCCTTACGAGAAGTTCTTTCTCAGGGGCGGAAGCGGCCAGGTAGTGGAAGTTCTTGCCACCGCAACCAACAACAAAGCCCTTTTCGACAAGATATTCATGGCGCGAAAAGACGGGAAAGAGGAGGTGTACGTGACAGGAATCATCAGGGGGATAGACCAGCCCATCATGGGAACGTGCCGCAGAGGTATTCGACTGGAGAGCGACAGTCCCGACGACATCGAGTTCAGATAGTGGCGGACCCAAAACCCGGGAGAGCATGCCTCAATCCTGCCGCGTCAATGATTGAGTCCATGGCTGATCAGGAGGAATCTCGAGCTGGCAGCAACGAAAAGCTCCGGTTTTATCTAAGAAAGTTGTTACGGGAGGAGGTATGAAGAAGGGTCTACTACTAGCCATCTTCGTTGTCTCGCTATTTCTTTGTTGTCTGCCAAATGATGTCATGGCAGGAGGGGTTGCCCTTGACAGGGCGAAAGCGGTAGCGCAGAACTGGTTGCACAATTCCATGTCGGATACGAGTCTTGGCATCAGCGCCGAGTACAAGATCATCGGCGAGGAGCCGATTCTTTTCAACGAAAAGACGGTCGGTTACAACTTCCTTCTTTCTCCGGCTGGCCACATCATTGTCCCGTCACGGGATGAGCTTCCCGTGGTGAAGCTGTACTCCTTCACCACCACCGTCTCCATGGCGGATAATTCCGAGGTGGCGCAGTGGATCTCGGAAGAACTGTCTCTGCTCAATGAAAGTCTTGATGATCATGCTTCGGAACTGGCTACAGTCGACTACTCCAAGACATTCAACGGCCGGCTGTGGGGGATCTTCGCTAGGGACGAGGCCGAGTTCTCCCAAAACCGCGATCAGTTGCAGACGGAAAGCGTAGTATCCCTGGGGCCGCTGCTCTCCACCACCTGGAATCAAGGGAGTCCCTACAACCTTTACACCCCTTTGTGGTACGACGGACAGGCCACTGTCACCGGTTGTGTGGCCACCGCCGCCGCCCAGATCATGAAGTACTGGAATTACCCTCCCACCGGCCAGGGGTCGACCTCCTATACCTGGAATGACGGATCGGTCAACAGGACTCTCGGCACCGACTTCAGCCAGAGCACCTATCGCTGGAGCGACATGACCAGCACCTACGGCCCTACGAGCACCTCCTCCCAGAGAGACGCCGTCGCAAAGCTCATGGTCGATGTCGGAATCGCCTTCCACATGAGCTACGGCAAGTCGACCTCCAGCGGCTCCTCGGCGGCCACCCTCGAGGGCGCCGCCGTTTTCCCCAACTATTTCCGCTACAAGAACACCGCCCACGCCGTCTACCGCTCCAGTTACCCCTCGGACAGCGCCTGGATGCAGGTCTTCAAGGGCGAACTCCAAAACGGCCGCCCCAGCCAGCTGAGGATCAGGGACCCGAGGGCCGGCGGGCATTCCATCGTGATCGACGGCTACCGCGACTCCCCGTCGGAGCAGATCCATCTCAACCTCGGGTGGAGCGGCAGCTATGACGGCTGGTACGTCTCCAACAACATCAATACCGGCTCCTACAGCTGGAGCGACGTCAACTACCAGGCCGCTGTGGTCGGGATCGAACCCGCCACCGTCACGACGACCCCGGCGGTGAGCACCAAGCCGGCCACCAACGTTGCGTCCGCGGGAGCCAGTCTGAACGGCACCGTTACCCCGAACGGCGTCGAGGTTTCGGCATTCTTCCAGTACGGGACCACCACCAGCTACGACAATTCCACCTCCCCGTCATACATCGGGTCGGGGAGGGACGAAGTTCCGGTGGGTGCGGACGTTGACGGCCTGACCTGCGGCGGGATCACCTACCATTACCGAATGGTCGCCTCCACCGCCAGCGGCACCCGGTACAACGGCAGCGACATCACCTTCACCACCGGCGCCTGCACCCAGACACCTCCCACGGTGACGACCCTGGCAGCCACCGGCGTGGGACAGGGGAGCGCAACCTTGAACGGGACGGTCACCCCCAATGGGGCCGCAGCGACGGCACGTTTCGACTACGGGACCACCACCAGTTACGGCAGTTCGACCACGCCGCTGTCGGGGATCATCAGCCAGCTGTCTGTCGCCGCCAGCATCAGCGGCCTGACCTGCGGCGGAATCACCTATCACTTCCGTGCCGTGGCCACCAACAGCGGCGGCACCACCAATGGCGCCGACCAGACCTTCACCACGGCGCAGTGCGCCCAGCTTCCCCCCACGGTCACCACCGGCAGCGCCACAGCCGTAGCCCAGGGGAGCGCCACGCTGACCGGGACGGTGAACCCCAACGGATCGGCGTCCTCAGCTTATTTCCAATACGGCAGGACCGCCGGCTACGGCAGCACGACCACTACGCAGGGCATCGGATCCGGCACCAGCGCCGTGCCCCTGACTGCTCCGGTCAGCGGGCTTTCCTGCGGTGGCGTTACCTACCACTTCCGCGCGGTCTCCACCAACGGCGGCGGACCGAGCTACGGACAGGACGCCACCTTCAGCAGTGGCGCCTGCCCGGACATCGACCCCAATCCCTTCACCTTCACGGCGCAGACGGATGTCCCGCTCAGCACGGCGGTCACCTCCAATGCCGTCGTAATCTCCGGGATCGATGCCGCCGCACCGATCAGCATCACCTCAGGAGGCAGCTATTCGATCAATGACGGAGCCTACGCCACGGCGGCGGCTACCGTCAATAACGGCGACACCGTCAGGGTCCGTCTCACCTCATCTCCCAACTATTCCACGGACACCACGAAAACCCTGACCATCGGCGGCGTCTCCGGGACTTTCAGCGCAACGACCATCGCCGACGGCGGCAGGGCGAACATCCTCCTCAACCCCGGCTTCGAGTCCGGCGCGCTGGAATGGAGTTCCTACAGCAGCGGAGGCTACCAGCTGATCACCAATCTCACCCAGGGCGGCAACAACGGCAGCGACTGGTTCGCCTACCTGGCAGGCGGCGACAACCTGACGGAAAGCGTGCACCAGGATGTCGCCATCCCCTCCACTGCCACCGCCGCCACCCTCAGTTTCTACTACTACATTTTCACCGACGAAACGACGATCTCCACGGTCTATGACACCATGAATGTCCAGCTCCTGGATCCCACGTCAGGTTCGATCCTGGCAACGCTGAAGACCCTCTCGAACCTCTCGGCCACCACGGACTGGACAGTGAACCAGCCGATTGACCTGATGGCCTACAGAGGGAGGACGGTGCGAGTAAAATTCATCGCCGCCACCGACTCTTCGGCCCAGACGATGTTCCTGGTAGACGACGTGGCACTGACGGTGACCACAGGCAACACGACTCCGCCGACCGTGGTTTCGACAACACCGGCCAACGGAGCAGGGAACATCCCCCTCAACAGCCTGGTCACGGCCACCTTCAGCAAGGCCATCACCCCTTCCACCCTGACCACCTCGACCTTCGGCGTAAGCCCGTCGCTGAGCGGGACGGTCAGCTATGATGCCACCAGCATGACAGCCACGTTCACCCCTTCGACGACGCTGGCGCCTGGCACCCTCTACACGGCTTCCGTCACGACCGGCGTCACGGATGTCTCCGGCAACGCCTTGGCTACCGCCAGGAGCTGGAGTTTCACCACCACCTCGGGCGCTGTAGCGACCAACCTGCTGGCCAACGGGGACTTCGAAAGCGGCCGGGTGGCCTGGGCGGAAAGCAACAGCGCCGGCAACGCGAACATCAACCTCAATACCGGCCTCGGGCATAACGGCAGCAACTGGTACATCTACACCGGAATCGTCCACAGCCTGGTCTCAGCGACCTACCAGGACGTGACCATCCCCAGCGGGGCCACCGAGGCCTACACCCGGTTCTGGTACCGGATAACCTCGGATGAAAGCAGCACTACGACGCCCTGGGACAAGATGGAGGTGCTGATCCAGGATCCCTCCAACGGCGCCACGCTGCAGACCCTGAAGAGCTTCAGCAATCTCGACAAGACGACCGGCTGGGTAGAAAGCGCACGGTACGACCTGATGGCCTACAGGGGCCAGACCGTAAGGCTCAATTTCTACGTCACCACCGACAGTTCCGTGTCCACCGGGTTCAGGGTAGATGACGTCACGGTCGCCGTTACCCAGTCCACAGTAGATGTCGATCCACCGACGGTAACGGGATTCGTGATGCCGGCAACTTCAACGACCCTTGCCGTGCCGATCACCACTCTCACGGCGACCGACAACGTCGGGGTTACCGGATTCATGGTTACCGAAAGCGCCACCACTCCGCCGTCTTCGTCCTCCGGCTGGCTGGCCGCTGCGCCCACCACCTTCACCTTCGCGAGCTCCGGGAGCAGGACCGCCTACGCCTGGGCCAAGGACGCCATCGGCAACGTCTCCGCGGCGGCAACGCAGACGGTATCGATCAGCGGCGGCAGCGTCCCCGGCGCGCCGAGGAACGTGACCGCGGCCGGCGGCGCCTCTCTGGCAGTGATCACCTTCACGGCTCCGACCTCCGATGGCGGCAGCGCCATAACCGGCTACACCGTGACCTCGTCTCCGGGGAGTATCACAGCCACCGGCACCGCGAGCCCCATCACCGTCACCGGTCTTACCAACGGCACGGCCTATACCTTCACGGTAACCGCCACCAACGCCATCGGTACGGGAGCGGCATCGGAGGCATCGGGCGCAGTCACGCCGTCTACCGTCGCGCCTCCGGCACTTTCCGTCTCCACGCTCCCCGACGGCTCGGTCACCAACAACGCGACCTTGAACGTCACCGGCACCGTCACTTCCGGCAACGGGATCAAGAGCCTCACGGTCAACGGGAGAGGTGTCACCGTCGACACCGGTGGCGGCTTCTCTACCGCTTTGACACTGCAGGAAGGAGGAAACACCATCTCGGTAGTTGCCACCGACAACGTCGACCAGAGCACCACCGATACCAGGACGGTAATGCTGGACACAACCGCTCCGAGCCTTACCGTGTCGGTCCCCGCTGACAACTCCTACGTCAAATCCACGGCTCTTACCATCACCGGCACCATCAATGAGGCCAGCATCGGCTCGGTTACAGCAACGGTAGGGACCTCGGCTCCGCTGACCGCCTCCATTGCCAGCGGCAGCTATACCGTCACGGTCAACCTCGCTGCCGGCAGCAACACCGTCAACATCGTGGCCATCGACCTCGCCGGAAACAGCACCACGATGAAACGGACCATCACGGTCGACGCGGTTAAGCCGGAGCTCTCCGTCACCGACCCGGGCCAGGATATCACCATCCACACCTCCAGCTACCTGCTGAAGGGTACCGTCGGCGATACCTCGACCACTGCCATCACCATCACCGCCGACGGCAAGAGCTACACCCCGACCGCGGCATCCGACGGCACGTTCCAGCAGCAGATCACCTTCAGCGCCGAAAACACTTTTGCCGTGGTGGTGGCCGCCGCAGATGCCGCCGGCAACACCTCGACCGTGCAGCGGAACTTCATCTACACGCTCGCCAGAAGCGGTGACATCGACGGCGACCAGGCGGTCACTGTCGCTGATGCCCTGCTGGCCCTGCAGATCGCTCTCGGCAACGTGACGGTGACACCGGTACAACTAACCCGCGGCGACGTCGCCCCTCTGGTTTACGGCGCCCCGCAACCGGATGGCGCCATCGATGCCGGCGACGCGCTGGTCATACTGGAGAAGAGTGTGAACCTGGTCACCTGGTAGGGAAAATAACTGGCAAGGGGTGCACAATGAGACTGAACGACTCACTGAAGATGATGACAACGATGATTGTCTTAGCCTTCCTCGGTGCCTGTGGCGGTGGGAGCAATGGCACATCCCCGAGCGCCGGCACATCCCCGAGCACCGGCACACCCCCGAGCACTGGCACACCCCCGAGCTCCGGCGCATCCCCGAGCTCCGGCACCACCTCGACTTCCACAGTCAGCGGCACCGCCTCGAAGGGGTTGATCAAGAACGGGACGGTGAAGATCTACTCAGCCAACACCGACGGCAGCAAGGGGACCCTGCTGGCCACCGCCGCCACCGACAACCTGGGTCGCTACAGCGCCACCGTGACCAACTACACCGGGTCGGTGATCATCGAGGCGACCGGGAATTACACCGATGAAGCAACCGGCCAGTCCATGACCATCGACGCCGCAAATCCGCTTTCGGCCGCCGTGGCCTCCGTCTCCAACAGTAACGTCAGCGTTGCCGTCACACCATTGACCGACCTTGCCTACCATAACGCGCTGGCAGCCGTTGCCGGCGGGACAGCCATCGCTAACGCCATCACCAGCGCCAACAGTCAGGTCTCGAGTCAGTTCTCGCTGGACATAACCACTGTTCAGCCTGTCGATGCCACCAACGCAACCCTGCAGACCGCTACGGCCGAGGCACGTTCCTACACCCTTTACCTGGCGGGGATCTCGCAACTGGCGATGGACAGCAGCAAGTCCGTCTCCCAGATCGTCGACGACCTCCACTCAGCCGGTACGGGAGCCGGCACCAGAATCCTCACCTCCGTGAACACCTTCCTGGCCAGCAACACCAACAACCTGACCGGCTACAAGAGGCTGCCGGTGACGCTGTCCCTCGCAGGGCTGACCACCCAGAAGGTAGGTGCCCTCGACTTCACCATCGCCTTCCCCGCCGGCGTCCTGGTCAATGTCGATGAAAGCGGAGCCCTGGCCCCCTGCGAGTACAACCTCGGCAATTCGACCACCATCAACCCGGTTACTGCGGTCACCAAGTACACGGAGGCCTCGGGGAGCACGCCGGCAAGGGTGCGGATGATCATCCTCAACACTGCCCTGCTGTCGAACGGTCAGGTGGGGGTACTGCAGCTGAACGCGCCAAACGCAGTGCAGGCAAGCGGATTCACGGTGGAAAGCGTGGTGGCAAAAGATAAATATGGAGCCATCATCACCGGCGTCACCTTGAGCGCCCAGTAACCATCATCCCGCGTCAAGGCAGGGTCGGGATGAGGTAACCGTATAAGAGAAAAGGGGTCCAGCCTTTGCTGGAACCCCTTTTCACTGGTAACTTACTTGACGCTCCGACTCGAAAAAGCCTCGAGATCTACACCCCCACCGGGATCGGCCTCAGTTCGCCCGGGGCGATGAGGAAGAAGAAGCGGAAACCGCAGTACTTGTAGAATTCGGTGAAGAGGAGCTTGAAGCTGCCGCTATGACTCCACCAGTCCTCCTTGAGGTTCCTGGAATCGACGGGATGCGGGTAGATCGCGATGTCCTTGTCGAGGGCGTTCCTGAAGATCAGGGTGGCACGCTTCATGTGATAGCGGGAGGTGATCAGCTTGACCGAGGTGATCTTGTGCCTGACGATGAGGTCGCGGGCGTAGATGGCGTTTTCCACGGTGTTGCGTGAGGCCTTGTCTAAGAAGACCCTGTCCGAGCGATCCCCCCGGTAAAGCTCATTCTTCTTCACCAACGGGTCGACGCCGATCAGCAAAAGGACCCGCCCCTGTCCGCCCCGGAAAAGCCTGACCCCTTCTTCTATACGCCCGCGTCCGCCGGTGAGGACGACTATGGCATCGGCCTGGACATCCCGCGGGGAAAGGGAGAAGGTCTTGTAGACGAAATCGACGAAGAGCACGCCGACGATCAGCACCAATAACAACAGCAGGGACAACAGTCCCTTTAACAGACTCATGATTCACACCTTCTCTTTTAAGCTCCCTTGGCAGGGGGTGCGTCACACGCCGGTAAGGCTGCACCATATGAACGAGTAGCAGAATATCCCATATGGCGGCTGAAGGGCGAGTAATTATTCTCCCCTACGCCAGGTAAGAGGGGACTTCATGATCGCGGGGCAGTAAAAGACAGTTCGGCTCTCCGAGCCTTAGATTTTTACTTGCATCGCTGCACTTCATCTGCTATAAGTTACGACTTCAGTAAACACCGGAGGGTAGAAAGAAATGTCCAGAATATGCGAGATATGCGGTAAAGGCCCTAGCTTCGGGAATAACGTCAGCCACGCCAACAACAAAACCAGCAAGATTTGGCGCCCGAATCTGCAGAAGATCAAGGCCGTGAGGAACGGTACCGTCAGGAGCATCAAGGTCTGCACCCGCTGCATCCGCTCCGGACACGTACAGAAGGCCCTCTAGTCAAGACTTTCTGCAAAGAACCTAAAGCCGCTGCGCTCAACGCGCCAGCGGCTTTATTTTTGCCTTCAGCCTACCCGCAGTAAGCGGTGATCTCGATCTCCACCTGTGCGCCGCGCGGCAGCCCCTTGACCTCGACCGTCGAACGAGCCGGCGGATTGTCGGTGAAGTGGCGGCCGTAGATGGCGTTGACGGTCGCGAAGTCCGCCATGTTGGCCAGGTAGATCACCGTTTTCACCACGTCCCCGAAGCCCAGTCCCGCCGCAGCCAGCAGCGCCTCGATATTCTTCATGACCAGTTCGGTCTCGGCCTCGACCCCGCCCTGGCGCATCTCGCCGGTTACCGGATCGAGGGCGATGGCGCCGGAGAAAAAGACGAAACCTCCCGCCTTGACTCCCTGCGAATACGGCCCGATCGCCTTGGGGGCGTTCTCGGTGCTGATGATTTCCTTATTCATGGCATCCTCCTGAAAATCGGCGTTCCTGCCGCTATGTTCGCGCCCGGGAGGGCGCTCCTACGGGTTTTCATAAGGGCGCCGTCTTGCAGGTGGCAGCGGCCCTCACCATTCACCATTCACCATTCACCATTCACCATTCACCATTCACCATTCACCATTCACCATTCACCATTCACGCCTCTAGCCATTCACGCCTCTAGCTTTTCAACCTCTCCACCTTCAGCACCCCTTTCACCTTCATGACCGCGGCGAAGACCTTCTTCAGGTGGTCGAGGTCGGTGACGTCAACCTCGAACAGGTTCTCGCCCTTCTTGTCGACGGTGCTCTGGATGGAGGCGCTGGAGATGTTGGCCTCGCAGTTGGTGATGGCGGTGGCGATGTTGGCCAGGATCCCCTTCTCGTCGTTGCAGACCACCCTGATCCGGACCGGCAGAGCACTCTTTCTCCCTTTGTTCCAGGCGACTTCGATGCGGCGCTCCGGCTCGAGCGAGAGTGCGAAGGGGCAGTCGGCGGTGTGCACGGTCACGCCCCGGCCGCGGGTGATGAAGCCGGTGATCTCGTCGCCGGGAAGGGGGTTGCAGCACTTGCCGAAGCGGACCAGCACGTCCTCGACGCCGTTGATCTGGATGGCGCTGGACGATTTCCCCTTGAGCCGCTCGATCACCTTGCCGATGCGGGTCTCTTTCCGCTCCTGGGCGGCCTCCAGCTTTTCGGCCGGGATCAGCTTGGAGAGGATCTGGTTGCTGGAGAGCTTGCCGTACCCCACCGACGCCATCAGGTCGTCCTCGGCGAGGAAGCCAAACTCGATCGCCACCCGCTTCAGGTCACCGCCCTTCTGGAACTTGCTGAAGTTCTGGGAGTAGCGGCGGAAATCCTTCTCGCAGATCTCGCGGCCCAGCTGGATGCTCCGGAGCCGCTCCTCGGTCTTGACCCAGGCCCTGATCTTGTTGCGCGCCCGCGAGCTCTTGACGATCTTCAGCCAGTCCTTGCTGGGGGTGTGGTGCGGCGAGGTGATGACCTCGACGATGTCGCCGGTCTTCAACTCGTACTTCAACGGGACCAGCTTGCCGTTCACCTTGGCGCCGACGCAGCGGTGCCCGACATCGGTATGGACGCTGTAGGCGAAGTCGATGGGGGTCGATCCCTTCGGGAATCCCTTGACGTCTCCCTTCGGGGTGAAGATGAAGACGTCCTCCGGGAAGAGCTCGACCTTGACGGTATCCATGAACTCCTTGGAGTCGTCGAGCTCCTGCTGCCACTCCAGAAGCTGCCGGATCCAGGTGAAGCGCCTGACCTCCTTCTCGTCGTACCCCTTCCCTTCCTTGTAGCTCCAGTGGGCGGCGATGCCGGACTCCGCCACGCGGTGCATGTCGGCGGTCCGGATCTGCACCTCCATCCTCTCGCCCAGGGGCCCGATCACCGTGGTGTGCAGCGACTGGTACATGTTCCCCTTGGGCATGGCGATGTAGTCCTTGAAACGCCCGGGAATCGGCTTCCAGGTGGAGTGGATGATCCCCAGCACCTCGTAGCATTCCCTGATGTCGTCCACGGACACCCTGATGGCGACCAGGTCGTAGATCTCGTCGATGTCGACGTTGCGGCTCTGCATCTTGCGGTAGATCGAGTAGAGGTGCTTGGAGCGCCCCGAGACATCCCCCTTGATGCCGTGCTCCTCCAGCTGCTTCTTGATGATCTCCTTGACGGTGGAGACGTAGCTTTCCCGCTCCTGTTTCTTCTTGGCCACCTTCGAGGCCAGGTCGTAGTAGAGCTGCGGCTCCAGGTAGCGGAAGGAGAGGTCCTCCAGTTCGCCCTTGACCCAGGAAATACCGAGACGGTTGGCGATGGGGGCGTAGATGTCCAGGGTTTCCTTGGCGATGGTGCGCTGCTTGGCCTCTGGCTGGTACTGCAGGGTCCGCATGTTGTGCAGGCGGTCGGCGAGCTTGACCAGGATGACCCGGATGTCGTTGGCCATGGCCAAAAGCATCTTGCGGAAGTTCTCGGCCTGGCTCTCTTCCTTGGTCTTGAAGTGGATCTTGCCGATCTTGGTGACGCCGTCGACCAGTCTCGCCACCTCGGCGCCGAAGAGCGACTCCAGTTCCTCATGGGTGGTCAGGGTGTCCTCGACGGTATCGTGCAAAAGTCCCGTCACCACCGAGGCCACGTCCAGGCGCAGGTCGGCGAGGATCCCCGCCACCTCCATCGGATGGACCAGATACGGCTCTCCGGAAAGCCGGGTCTGCCCCTGGTGCACCTTGGCGCAGAAAACGTAGGCTTTTCTCAAGAGATCGAGGTCGCAACCGGGGTTGTAGGAGGCAACCTTCTCAAGTATGTCGTTCAGTCGTATCATTGGCGTCTATCTTTCCACGAACAAGAAGGGGCCAACGGCCCAGGGGCTATCCCCTTCGCCACCAGCCCCGAAATGTAAAAAAAGGGAGCCATGCGGAGCTCCCCCTTCCGATCTATGAACGGCCCTTCTTGCCGAGTTCGCAGCCGATCTTGCCCGCGGCGATTTCTCTCAGCGATACCACCACATTCTTGTTCGCGCCCCTGTTGTCGATGAGCGGCTTCGCACCCTTGAAGAGCTGCTTCACCCGCTTGGAGGCGAGCATCACGAGGAGGAAGCGGTTATCCACTTTCTCAAGACAATCTTCTACGGTAACCCTGGCCATATGTATCTCCTTGAACTGTTCGGACTTGAATTTTATTAACGTCAACCCACCCGTCGAGGCGTGAAGGGCCAATCGTGCCCGACAATTTGGGTAAGCGCCGTTTATGCTGACCCGGGGGAGGCACGTCCGGCTGCAGATGCCGCCAATCAGATATTGAAGGTGGAGGAAAGGGACTGCAGCAGGCGGTCCGTCCGGCACTGCTCCGCGATCAACACGCTCTTCAGCTGCTCCACCGCCACGACGAACTTGTCGTTGACGATGATGTAGTCGTACCAGCGGGCTTCCTTGATCTCGCCGGCGGCGTTGTTGATCCTGCGCTCGATGACCTCCTCGGTGTCGAGGGAGCGGTTGTCGAGCCGGCGCCGCAGCTCCTCGATGCTGGGCGGAAGGACGAAGATGTAGACGCCACCTTCGAACCGTCCCTTGAGCTGGCGGGCACCCTGACAGTCGATATCAAGGATCAGGTCGATTCCCTGCGCGCGGCACTCCTTGAGGGTCGCCAACGAGGTGCCGTAGAAGTTGCCGTGGACCTCGGCCCACTCGGCAAACTCCCCGGCTTCGATCATCCGGGAAAATTCTTCCTGCCCTACAAAAAAATAATCACGCCCGTGCACCTCTCCACTGCGGGGGGTGCGCGTCGTGTAGCTGACAGAATGCCGCAAGTTCGGAAAAATGTCAATTATTTCCTTGCACAGCGTGGTTTTGCCGGCGCCCGACGGCGCCGATATGACGTAGAGTACACCTTCACGATTCATGCTGTTCACCTGCTCTCGCTCTCTCACTGGCCACCGTTACTCTATGTTCTGCACCTGCTCCCGGATCTTCTCCAGCTCGGCCTTCAGTTCCACCACCACGGACGCTATCTGGGCATCGTTGGCCTTGGAGCCGATGGTGTTGACCTCGCGGTTGATCTCCTGGAGCAGGAAGTCCAGCTTGCGCCCGACCGGCTCGTTTCTCTGTAGCGTCTCGTCGAACTGGCGCAGGTGACTCTCCAGCCTCACCAGTTCCTCGGTGATGTCGCACTTGTCCGCCAGGACCGCCACCTCGAGGGCCAGCCGATCCTCGGGGAGCGAGCTTTCCGAGCAGAGGACCGTGATCCGCTCCTTGAGCCTGGCCGCGTATTCAGAGACCACCGAGGGGGCCCGCCCCGCCACCTGGGCTATCAGCTGGCTCAGGCTCTCCCGCCGCTTGACGAAATCGGCCATCAGGGATTCCCCCTCGAAGGTCCTCATCTCGTCCACCCGCCGCAGGGCTTCCTCCAGGGCGGCCGTCAGCTCCGCCGGGATGACCTCCAGGGCGACCTCGGTCTCGGCCGCCACGCTTATCACGTCGCGCTGCGCGGCGATCATGGCCAGGCTGACCTCCTCGCCGATCCCCAGGGCCTCGCGGATACTGTTGAAGGCCTTGTAGTAACCGCGGGCCAGCGGCAGGTTCGCTGACGGCATCCCGAGCGAGATCCCCCCCTCCACCTGGATGAAGACGTCGATCTTGCCGCGGCTTAGGATCTCCCCGGTGCGTTTCTTGATCTCGTTCTCGAACTGCATCAGGGCGCGGGGGAGCTTTACGGTAATCTCGCCGTAGCGATGATTGACGCAGCGGACCTCGACGGTGATCCTGCCACCGTTGTAGGGCGACTCCCCCTTGCCATAACCTGTCATGCTCTTTATCACTAGGTCCTCCTGCGGATCTTTGCGCTATTTCGATTCGAAGAGCTGCTTTTCCCAGCGCCAGGCGTCGGTGATGATCTTGGTCAGGTCATCGTAGGCTGGCCTCCAGCCGAGCACGTCGCGGACTTTATCCGCCACGGCGATCAGGTTGGCCGGGTCGCCCGGACGCCGGGGCGCCTCGAGCACCGGGAAGTCCACCCCGCTTACCTCCTTCACCACTGCGATGACCTCGCGGACGCTCTCGCCCCGGCCGTAGCCGACGTTGATGACGTTGGAGGCGCCCCCCTTCCCCAGGTAGTCGAGCGCGAAAAGGTGTGCCGAGGCCAGGTCCTCGACGTGGATGTAGTCGCGGACCCCGGTGCCGTCGATGGTGTCGTAGTCGGTGCCGAAGATCGAGACGCCGTTACGCATGCCGAGGGCGGCCTGGCAGGCGACCTTGATCAGGTGGGTGGCGTCCGGGGTGCGCTGCCCCATCCTGGCCTTGGGGTCGGCACCGGCGACGTTGAAGTAGCGCAGGGCGACATAGGAGAAGCCATGGGCGAAGGCGGCATCGCGCAGCATCCATTCGCTCATCAGCTTCGAGGTGCCGTAGGGATTGATCGGGACGGTGGCGCTGGTCTCGGCGGCGGCCCCCCCCTCCGGAATGCCGTAGACGGCCGCGGTACTGGAGAAGATGAAGCGCTCGACCCCGTGCTCGACGCACGCCTGCAGCAGGTTGAGGGTGTTCCTGGTGTTGTTGGAATAGTACTTCAACGGCAGATGCACCGATTCCGGCGCGATGATGGCCGCGGCGAAATGAAGCACGGCCTTGCACCCGGTTTCCTTGAGGACGCCGTTGAGTTTCGCGGTATCGGCAAGATCGCCGACGATCAGCCTCTCGCCGTGAATGAGGGCATCCGCGGAACCGGTCGAGAGGTTGTCATAAACGACGACCTCGTGCCCCGCCTCCGAGAGCTGCCTGACCACGTGACTTCCGATGTAACCTGCTCCGCCAGTAACCAGAATTGCGCCCATAGAGCGTCTCCTTAACAGTAGCAATATTTCGAAAACTAAATGAGGGCCTAGCCTTTGGACTAAACCCTCGTATGCAGTGAGGATCGTACTGGAGTTGCTGGCACAGACCCCGATATTCCCGTTTCTGTGCCGGAGGGAAAGAATTTGCAGCCGATTTGAGAGGGTGGCGCCAATTTCATCATTGGCATTCAAGGTAATACATATAGCATTTAGACCTACCCCGTGCAACCCCAAATCGAGTCCAAGCGGCGCTCAACGACGCGGAGTCATGGATTCTGACAAAGGCGCCGGCACTATGTCATGGGGAGCTTCAGTATCACCCTTCCGCGCCAGCGCAACAGTCGAAACGGCAAGGCAGCATCGCACCGCTGGGGGGTATTTCGCCTTGACAGAGGGGGGCGTGATGATTATATTTCATTCATAAAAAATAAAACACAAGGAGAGCAGCTTTGAAGAAGATGAACCCGTTTGACCTCGTTTACGACCAGTACAAACTTCTGAAGGAAAGGCTCGGTGCAACCCGCGACGTACAGGAAAAAAATGTACTCTTTAAAAGGCTCGCCAACCTGCTTGCAGTCATGGAATTCCTCATCTCCCTCAACAAGACGCACTGAACCTGCCACCCATCAAAAGAGAGCTTCTGAACCGGCGACGCCAGGCCCGGCGCATTCCCTCGTGCCGGGTCGACTGAACTTGCCGGCAGGCCCGCACCCCGGCAGGAGGTCATCGTGCGCTGGACGATAGACGACGCCGCCAGGCTCTATAACCTCAACAACTGGGGTGCCGGCTTTTTCTCGATCAACAAGAAGGGAAATCTCTGCGTCCACCCCTCCCCGCATTCAGCCCACTCGATCGAGCTGCGGCCGCTGATCGACGACCTGGTCAAGAGGAAGATCAACCCGCCGATCCTGCTCAGGTTCATGGACATCCTGCAAGGGCGGATCGAGTCGATCAACTCCGCCTTCAGGAGCGCCATCAAGCAGAACAGCTATCCGGCCAGGTACCAGACCTTCTACCCCATCAAGGTGAACCAGCAGCGCCAGGTGGTGGAGGCGATCACCAACTTCGGGAAGAAGTATGGGCTCGGTCTCGAGGTGGGATCGAAGCCTGAACTCCTGGCTGCCATCTCCCTCTCCAGCGGAAAGCGCATCCCCATCATCTGCAATGGCTACAAGGACAACGAATTCATCGAAACGGTCCTTCACGCCAACCGGGTCGGCTACGACATCACCATCGTGGTGGAGAAGCTTTTCGAACTGGAGAAGATCCTCTCCTTTTGCCGGGAAAGCGAGTGCCAGCCGAAGATCGGGCTGAGAGTGAAGCTCTCCTCGAAAGGGACCGGCAAGTGGGCCACCTCAGGGGGTGAGGAATCGAAGTTCGGGTTGCGCGCCTTCGAGCTGATCACCGCCATCGCGATGCTGAGGGATTACAACCTCCTGGACAGCGTCAGGCTGCTGCACTTCCATATCGGCAGCCAGATCACCAAGATCGACAAGATCAAGAACGCCCTGATTGAAGGGGTCCGCATCTACGTCGAGCTGAAGAAGCTGGGGCTGAATCTTGGCTACCTCGACATAGGCGGCGGCCTGGGCGTCGATTACGACGGCTCCAAGTCGAGTTACTTCTCCAGCGTCAACTACTCCCTGGACGAGTACGCAAGCGACATCATCTACCAGATCAAGAACATCTGTGAAGCCGCCGGCGTCGACTGCCCCAACATCATCTCGGAGTCGGGACGCGCCACCGTGGCCCACTACTCGATGCTGGTCACCAACGTGCTGAACACCGTGACGCAGCAGCCCCTCCCCGAGGTCACCCCGGCGGAGGGCCGGTCGTCCACGGTTCAGAAGCTGATCGACATCCACGACAGCATCGACCGCTACTCGCTGCGCGAGGACTATCACGACACGGTGCAGCTCATCCAGGAGGCTACCAGCCTCTTCAACCTCGGGTATCTCAACCTCAACGACCGGGCCCTTGCCGAGACCGTCTACACCCGCATCCTGCTGAAGATAAGGGAGCTGCTCGACAAGGTGAAGCCGGTCCCGGAGGAACTGCAGAATTTCCAGGTGAACCTGCGGCAGACGTGCTTCGCCAATTTCTCCATCTTCCAGTCGCTGCCGGATTCCTGGGCCATCAACCAGGTCTTTCCCATCATGCCGCTGCAGCGGTTGCAGGAGAAGCCTGAGGTCATCGCCTCGATAGCCGATCTGACCTGTGACTCCGACGGCGAGATCAGAAGCTTCGTCGGGGAAAATGGCCGGACCGACTACCTTCCCTTGCATCGGGTCGGCGGCGACGACAGCTATTATCTCGGGTTCTTCCTGATCGGCGCCTACCAGGAAATACTGGGGGACATGCACAACCTCTTCGGCGACACCAACGCGGTGCACATCACCTTCAGCAAGAAGGCCCGCTACAAGATCGATACGGTGATAAACGGCGATACCATCGCGCGCAGTCTGCACTACGTGCAGTACGACCTGAACGAGATGGTGAGGCTGGTGCGGGACCACCTGGAAAAGGGCGTGGAGGCCCGGCAGATCACCATCGAGGAGAGCAGCCGGTTCCTCGAGATGCTGGAGAAAACCTTCCAGAGCTATACCTACCTGGGGAAATAACCACCCTTGAAAGAGAGAACGGCAACAGCATGAAGGCCGAATTTCAACCGGACCCGGAGCTTCGCTCAGCACCTCTCTGGATTGCCGCCCGTACGTTATTGGTCACGCACGGAGAGGAGTTCCTGTCGCGCTCGGGAAAGGTGATCGAGACCTTTGACGAGGATGATATCCACGACCTCCGGGTCGCATCGAGGCGACTGCGGGAGGGCCTCGCTCTCTTCTCCCCCTGTTTCCCGAAGCAAAAGATCAAGCGGCTGATGAAGAAGGCGAAAACGCTCACCAGGATGCTCGGGGAGGTGCGCAATGCCGACGAAGCGGTCCGCTTCTTTACCGGGCTCACGGACGAGGAGACCAGGCACTCACGCGACGAATTGGACCGCCTGCTGACCGAACTGCGGCGGGAGCGGGAAGAGGCGCACCTCGAGCTGAAAAAGGAGCTGCCGGCCGTTGACTGGGACGGTCTTCAGGGAGAGCTTGCCTCGACACTCAAACGGCCAAAACTCTACGACAATACGGAGGCCGACCCCTTCGTCGGCCTCACCGTCTTCGCTGCCGGGGCGATTGCCACGAGACTGAATCCCGTCCTGGGGCTCCTCCCCAAAGCGTTTACCGAATACGACCAGGCGAGCCAGCACCAGCTCAGGATAGCCATCAAGAAGTTCCGCTACCGGCTGGAGATCATCGCTCCCGCCATGACAGGGGGCTTCCAGCAACTGCACGACGCCTTGAAGGGATATCAGGATCTGCTGGGGAAACTGCACGACATCGATGTTTTCCGGGAAATGGTGCGGGAGAGGCTCGAGGAGGGACCGGGGAAGGAGGAACTGCTGCGCGTGATGGCGAAGAGAAGAAGCGCCCTTTACCACGCTTTCACCAGGATGACCGCTGCCGTTCCGATCGAAACCATAGGGAGGAAGGCCAAAGAAGCCCTGTGACAGGGGGCCGGGCTATCCGGCAGAACCTTCGTTCATACTCGCCTCCCTGATTCTCACCAGCTCTTCCTGGACCGCTTCGGAGACCGCATCTATCCGCTGCAGCAGTTCGGCGGCCTCCTCGCGGTTATCAGCTCGACAACGCGCCTCCATTTCGCCGCACAGCTCGCTCACCGAAACCGCACCCACGATGGCGCTGCTCGATTTATGGGTGTGCGCCGCCCGTTGTACCGCCTCCAGGTCGCCTGCCGCCAGCCCCTGACGCATGGACTCCCGCAGCTTCGTGCTGTCGGAGAGGTAGCTGTCAATGACCTTGTCCATGAGGTTCTGCTCCCCCGAGACCTGCAGGGTCCGGATGTTGTCCAGGATCCGGTGCGAGATCACCTCTGCCGGGTGAGGACCAGGTTCGATCGGCTGCGCCGGTCTTTCCGGCGACGGCGGCACCCCCGTCCGCTCCCCTCCCCTCTTCGGGAGCCAGGCCGCCACCACCGACCGAAGCTGGCAGGTGGTGAACGGCTTGGCCAGGTAATCGTCCATCCCAGCCTCAAGACACTTCGCGCGGTCGTCCTGCTGGGCATGCCCGGTGAGGGCAACAATGGGCGTGTGGCGCTGGAGACCGGAAGCAGCCTCCGACTCCCGGATGAACCTGGTCGCCTGGTACCCGTCCATTACCGGCATCTGGCCGTCCATGAGGATGAGATCGTACTCGCCACTCTGCCACGCCTCGATCGCCTCCTGGCCGTTCTGTGCCAGGTCGATCCGACACCCGAAAGACTCCACCATCGCCACAGTCACTTCCTGGTTGACAGGATTGTCCTCCGCCAGCACGATGCGCCCCCTCAGCGGCTCGTCGGCTGCCTTCCCGGCCACGGGCAGCTGGTCCACCTGCTCGTCCTCCGGCCTTAGCAGGTTGGCCAGCATGGTGTAGAGGAGCGACTGGCGCACCGGCTTGGTCAGGTATCTGCTGATACCCTCCTTGTAGGCCCTTTCCACATCCCCCCACTGCCCGACGGAGGTGAGCATCAGGAGCCGCATCTGGTCGTAGCCGGTCTCGCTCCTGATGGCATGGGCCAGCTCGAAGCCGTCCATGCCCGGCATCATCATGTCCAGAATGGCGATGTCGTAGGGGGTCTGTCGGATCGAGGCCCGGATCAGCGCGAGCGCCTCGGCACCGCTGCCGGCGGTATCGCATCCGGCGCCCCAGGAGGTCAGCTGGTGCTTGAGAATGCTGAGGTTGGTTGCGTTGTCATCGACCACCAGGATATGCACCCCCTGCAGCAGCTCCAAGTTCTTGCCGTACGGCTTCTCGATCGGCGTCTGTTTCTGCACCGTTGCCGTGAACCAGAAGGTCGAGCCCACCCCCTCGGTGCTGTCGACCCCGATGGTGCCCCCCATCATCTCGGTAAGCTGCTTGGCGATGGTGAGCCCCAGGCCGGTGCCGCCGAACTGGCGGGTCATGGAATTGTCGGCCTGCGAGAAGCGCTTGAAGATCTGACTGCAGGCCTGGGGTGAGATGCCGATCCCGCTGTCGCTGATCTCGAAGCGGATCAGGCAGCTGCCGTCATAGTCCTCTTCCCTCAGGACGGTCAGCAGAATCTCGCCGTGTTCGGTGAACTTGACGGCGTTACCGACCAGGTTGGAGAGGACCTGGCGGATCCGGCCGAGGTCCCCGCCCACCACCTCGGGGACATCCTTGTGGATCATGCAGGCCAGCTCGATGTTCTTGCGCTGCGCATTCTGGGCGAAGAGCTCGACCACGTCGTGCACCACCGGGCGGATCTCGAAGGGGCTGATCTCCAGCTCGAGCTTGCCGGCTTCGATCTTCGAGAAATCCAGTATGTCGTTTATGATGCAGAGAAGCGATTCCGCCGACTTGCAGATGGTCTCGGCATAGTGGCGCTCCTTGGGGTCACCGGTGATCTTCAGGAGGAGTTCCGCCATTCCCAGCACGCCGTTCATCGGGGTCCGGATCTCGTGGCTCATGTTGGCCAGGAACTGGGACTTGGCCAGACTCGCGGCCTCGGCCTCCTCCTTCGCCCTGGTCAGCTCGGAGGTCCGCTCCGACACCCTCTCCTCCAGTTCGTCGCGCTGCTGCAGCAGGAGTTTATCCCGCGACTCGATCTGGTGCAGCATCCCGTTGAAACCCCTCATCAGCTCGCCCAGCTCGTCCTTTGAACTGTAGCCGGCCCGGATGGTATAGCATTGGCGCTCCGAGACCTCTCTCATGGTATGCGCCAGGTGCAGCACCGGCTCCGAGATGATCTTCTGCAGCCGGGTTGAAATGAGGTAGGCCATTACCATGGCGCCAAGGAGGATGAGGGTCAGCATGCCGAAGGAGCCCTTCATACGCTCCAGCAACTCGTCGGTGTCGGACTCGATGATGACGGTACTGACGCGCTGGCCGTCAATGAAGACCGGAACGGCGACATCGAGTTCCATATCGGGGTCGTATCGTGACTCGGTAGCCTTGCTCAGTGCCACTACCTCTTCCGGCTCGAGATACTCCACGCCATCCCTGATCACCCCCTGCAGCTTCGACCAGGCACGATCGCCCTCGTGGCGGAGATACTTGGCGAAGACCCGTCCGCCGCTGCTCACCACGTACGCGGCCCGAACGTTGGGATCCTTCCGCAGTCCGGCCAGGGTTTCGGCTGCCGACTTGGGTTCGTTGAAGACCAGCGAAGAGGCGGTATTGGAACCGATGATCTGGGCGAGGATGGTGCGGTTTTTCCTGATTTCCTTGCGGATCTTCAGGGCATCGCTCAGGAGAAAGAGGACGGAGAAGGTGATCAGGGCGGCGCCGCAGGTCGTGAGGGCGATCCAGATGAGCTTTCTTCTTATCGAGCAGTCGCGCAGGTGGCGGCCCATCATTTTCTCCCAGTGGACCATCGGCTACTCCCCGACCGAGGTGGCAAGTTTCAGCAACTGGGCGCTGATCCTCAGATTCGAGCGCTGGGAGGCCCGCTGGTTGATCTGGAACCGCAGCTTCTCGTTACCCGAAATAAAACCGATCATCCCCCCCGCCGCCACGAATCCCCTGATATCGCTG
This sequence comes from Geomonas sp., assembly GCF_056994735.1. Lineage (NCBI taxonomy): Bacteria > Pseudomonadati > Thermodesulfobacteriota > Desulfuromonadia > Geobacterales > Geobacteraceae > Geomonas > Geomonas sp. The sequence continues at coordinate 5,832 of NZ_JBXKJL010000333.1, read as the reverse complement.
ACGGTAAGGATGGGACGGGTGGCGACGGAGGTGATGATATGTTCCAGCCTCGCCCTCTCCGAACCGCTCACGTAGAGGATGTCGCAGGCCTGGGCCTCCTCGATCCGGCCGATGAAGCTGATCCCGATGCTCCTGTTCCTGACGACCCGCCCCGAGATTTGACCGAGCGTGTTGACAAAGGAGGGTGAGGACTTGCCGATCACGCAGATGGAAAGCGGTGCCGCTGATGGCTCCACCGGCCACTCCACGAACTTGGCGAAGTGGTAGAGATAAGCGGCCCTGATATCGTTCTCGGCGGCTTCCCTGCCTTCAGCGCAGGCTGCGGTGGCCGGAGAAAGGAGGATCACGGCCGCCAGCAGCACCAGGAGAAGTGCAATCGCTCCTCCTGCCGAAGACGAGAGAGCGCCTGCTCGCTGAAGAAAGCAAGCGGACTGACCTCGGGAGGTAGTCGTAGTCGAGTTGACGGGACCAGGGGTGAAGGAGGCAGGAGAGGTACTATGGGACTTTGGGGTCATTTGACAGCCCCTTCTCGATCCGCTGGTGCTGAAAAAGCTGCCTGGATACTACCGATGAGGAAAGGGAGAGTTGCCGGCCTCAGTAGATTCTACAAAAGGTTGGGCTTTTGACAATGAGGTGGACCTCACCCCGCTACGGGAAGGGAGCGGCGAGTTCGGCGAGGAGCGCCGCAGTGGCACGGCATACCTCGACCGCGAAGGGCAGATTGAGGGTGTCGAGCGTATCGGTCGCCTGGTGATAGTGGGGGTTGCGGAAGTCCGCCGTGTCGGTGAGCATGATGGCCCTGTAGCCCTGGTCCCAGAAAGGCGCATGGTCGGACCTCCTGGTATCGGGAAGCGGTTCCCCGTTGGCCGGCACCACCAAGGGAAAGAGGGGCAAGGCGATCCCGTAGCGCTCGACGACGCGTGAAAAGGCCAGGGTCAGATCGGCCGACCTCTCGTTTCCCACCACCGCAATGAAATCCCCCTTCTCGGGAACAGGGATCGGCACGGGGGGGGCCGTCTGCTTCATGTCACCCGCGTAGGCCACCGATTCCAGGACCACCACCGCGTCGATCTCCCAGGCGTTTTCTCTCGCGTAGGCGGCCAGAGCCCGGCTGCCGCGCGTCGCGGAGCCGACATAATCGCGGCCGGGGTATTCCTCGAGGTTCATGCCGACCAGCTGCAGGCTTTTTCGAAAGTGGCAGGATTTCAGCACCCTGGCCAGCTCCAGCAGCACGGCCACCCCGCTGGCGTTGTCATCCCCCCCCGGTGAGGCGGCGACCGTGTCGAAATGAGCCACCGCCATCACCCGCTTTTCCGGGCAGGCTTTTCCGGTGGAAGTGGCGATGACGTTGGCGAAGGAGCCGTCGCCGTCCGCGAAGCGGTGCTCGGTCAGGAGGTAGCCGAGACCTTCAAGCACCTCCCTGACGTAGTGCTCGGCCCTGTGCAATGCCGCGGGCGCCGTCACCGGGTGCCGGACCCCCTCGAGGAACCGGACGTGCCGGGTGATCTCTTCCAGCGAGACAGCCGCAATGACTTCACCTATGCCCGTCATGCCCTCTCCATCGACGCAATCACTACAGTCCGTACTCCTCCTGGACCTTCGGCGGGGCCTCGTCGAAGCGCTGGAACTCCATGGTGTAACTCCCCCGCCCCTTGGTGGCGCTCCGCAGGTCGGTCATGTAGCCGAACATTTCGGCCAGCGGAACGGTGGCCCGCACCACCTGGAGCTCGCCGCGCTTGTCCAGCCCTTCCACCCGGCCGCGCTTTTGCTGCAGGGTACCGAGCACCTTCCCGAGGCTTTCGGTCGGAAGCTCCAGATCCAGCGACATGATCGGCTCAAGGAGCATCGGCTTCGCATCCCGGGCCGCCATCGCGAGGGCCCGGCGTCCCACGGCCCGAAGCGCCGGCTCGGAAGGTGCCTGGCCACCCGGCTCTGTCGGAATCTCCTGTACCCGCACCTCGAGATCCGTGAGGGGATAGCCGGTCAGGGAGCCGGCGAGGCACCCCTCGTGGAGGCTTTCTTCCAGGGCCGCCAGCAGCTCCGGGGTGAGCGGCGGATCGGGCGCCGGGAGGAGGATGACCACCCCGCTTCCGCGCCGCAGGGGGGTGAGCCGCAGCGTGATCTCCGCGAACTCGGGGCGGCGGTCCCCTTCCCGCTGGAAGACGTCGCGCCGCACCACCTGCCGCCGCAGGGCTTCCCGGTAGACCACCCGCGGCCTTCCCGTCTTGACCTGCACGCCGTACTCCCTGCGCAGACGGTCAACGATGATCTCCAGGTGAAGTTCCCCCATGCCGGTCAGTATGGTCTGTCCCGTCTCCTGGTCCTCGTGCACCTTGAAGGTCGGATCCTCCCACTGGAAGTACTCCAGCACGGTTGCCATCCGCTCCCGGTCCCCCGACCCTTTGGCCTCTACCGCGAGCGAAACCACCGGCTCGGGCACGGAGAGGCCCTCCAGCACGACCGGCTGTGCGGCATCGCAGAGGGTGTCGCCGGTCAGCGTGACCTGACAACCGGTGGCGGCCACGATGTCCCCCGCCACCGCCTCACCGATCTCGTCCCGCTTGTGGGCGTGCATGTGGAAGAGATGCCGGATCCGTTCATTGGAATTGCGGCTGCTGTTGAAGACGTTGGCACCGGCGGCGATCTTGCCGCTGTAAATCCGGAGGTAGGTGAGCCGACGCCCTTCCTCGGCCATCACCTTGAAGGCCAGAGCGCGCAGCGGCGCCGCCGGGTCGCATTTCAGCGCCACATCCTCCCCCGTCTTCAGGTCGTGCCCCACCAGCGGCGGCAGATCGAGAGGGGAAGGGAGATAGTGGCAGACCGCATCGAGGAGCGGCTGGACGCCCTTGTTGCGCAGGGCCGAACCGAGGAGCACGGGGAAGATCTTGCACGCCAGGGTGCCGCGCCGCAGGGCCTTCCTGAGCGGCGCCGCGGGAACCGGTCTTCCCTCCAGGAACTCCGCCATCACCTCGTCGTCGAAATCGGCCGCTACTTCCACCACTCTCTGGCGGGCCTCGTGCACCTCGGCGGCGAGCCCGGCAGGAATGGGCCCCCGCGCCACGCTCTTTCCGAGGTCGCGGTCGCTGAAGGAGATCATCTCCTCGGTCAGGAGGTCAATCACCCCCGAAAAGGCGGCCTCCTCCCCCACGGGAAGCTGCAGGAGCACCGGCCGGGCCCGGAGCCGCTCCGCGATCTGGCGCAGCGCCTGGCGATAGTCGGCCCCCAGCCGGTCCATCTTGTTAAGGAAGCAGACTCGTGGCACCCGGTAGCGGTCGGCCTGGCGCCAGACCAGTTCGCTCTGCGGCTGCACCCCTTCCATGGCGCTGAAGATCGCCACCGCCCCGTCCAGAACGCGCACGCTCCGCTCCACCTCGATGGTGAAATCGATGTGCCCCGGGGTGTCGATCAGATTGAGCCGGTACTCCCCCCAGCGGCAGGTGGTGGCGGTGGCGGTGATGGTGATACCCCTCTCCTGCTCCTGGGGCATCCAATCCATGACCGCCTGGCCATCGTGCACTTCCCCCATCTTGTGGGTCTCGCCGCTGTAAAAGAGGATCCTTTCGGAGACCGTGGTCTTGCCGGCGTCGATGTGGGAGATGATGCCGATATTGCGGATGGCGCTGGTATCAGGAAGCAATTGGGGATTCTCCTTGGTGACTGCCGTTATCTTCCATGTCCGCGGTCGCCTCCTTCACCTGCTCCCCGCCCTCCGCGAGGCTCACCGCCGGGCCCGCCGTGGGGTTCCGCCGGACCACGCCCACCACCTTCGCCTTGTCGCTCACCGCGGCCAGGTCCTTCGACACGACCGGGCCGCTCACCTTGCTGCGGGCGCCCGCCGGGTTCCTGTCCTCTCCCTGCTTTCGGCGGTCCCCCCGGAGCAGGGGCCTCACCGGGGCGTCCCCCTTCCCTGCTGGGACTCGGTGCCCTCCCCTGCGGCGGCTGGCGATGCTCAGGCTGCGGGCGATGCTCCGGTCTCTGCTCCACACGGGGTCTAGGCTCGGCACCGCGGGGCTCACGTCCCGGTGGGGCCCCCGGCTGCTGGTGCCTCTGAACGTCCGGCCTCTGCCGGTATTGCAGCTCCCTCTCGCGCCTGAGTTCCTCTCTCCGTTGCGGGGGCTGCGGGCGGTAACCCTGGACGTTCCAGCTCCGGCCACGTTCCCAGTACCTGTTGTTGCGCCACGTCCGCCAGTTCCGTTCCACCCGTGGCGCCGGGACCCTCTGATAGTTCCACCGGTGCCCGTACCAGTTGTGTTCCCGGTAGTGTCTCCTCCAGTAGGGATCGACTCCGAAATAGAATTCCGGGACATACCCATAATAGCCCCACCCGCGATCGTAGTAATGCGAGCGGTACCAGCGGCCGTCCCACAGGCGCCACCAGTAACCGCTCCAGAAGAAGAGTTCCGCGTCGACGTCCGGCACGACATAAACGTCAGGGGTGTCGGGTATCACTATTACGTCGGGGGGCGCCCGGAACGGTATGGGCGGGGGCAGGCTGATGCCGATGTTGATACTGACCTCCGCTGCTGCGGGGCCGGGGCCGGCCATGACCGCCGCCATGACCACGAAGAATAAAAGTAGGATTCTCACCGCTGCCTCCCGTCATACTAACGGCTCGTCACTAATGAATAGGTCAGGCTTCGATACTCAGATAACTTTATCCCTTGATCGTGAAAGGTCAAATGCATTGTCGGCATGAGTGGTTGGAGCCGCGGCCTCGCCCTTGTGGCGCAGGGGCCCTATCATGATAAAGTGGTGTCTCCGGAAGAGAGGCTTTCGGGGCAGAAGACCAGGGATGCGTGCTTCGACAAGCCCGGCACGATTTGCTTTCTCGGAAGTTCTCCGTGTCTCCGTGGCTGAAACGGTTCAGCCGTTTGCGGAAAGAATGAGCGGGCGGAAAGGTCAGACGTGATTGCGCAGCATGAGTTCGCCGGGGTGGGGAGAAAGGTAGACCTGGTCCTGCAGGTATTGCTGGCGGTACTTGTTGACGTAGTGCTTCAGTAGGGTGACCGGCACGATGAGGGGGACCAGGTGGTCGTGGTACTGGCGGATCACCTCGAGGAGTTCCTCCTTCTCGGAGGGGGAGAGCTGCTTCTTGAAGTAGCCCACGATGTGCTGCAGCACGTTGGTCTGCTTCTTGACCGTGGCGTGCAGTGCCAACCCCTTCATGAACAGCTCCTCGTAGCGCCGCAGCAGCTCCGGAAGGCTCGTCTCGCTCCCGTGGGCCACCAGGCTCCCCATCTCGCGATAGATCGCCGGGCTGTGCGCCATCATCAGGAGCTTGTGGCGGGAGTGGAACTCCACCAGCCGGCCCAGGTCCGGCTTATCCAGCAGCAGGTCCTTCCAGCGCCGATAGCAGAAGACCCGCTCCAAGAAGTTCTCCCGAAGTTCCGGGTCGGTGAGCCTCCCCTCCTCCTCGACCGGCAGGTGGGGGAAATGGCTGACCACCGCGGCGGCGAAAAGACCGCTGCCGGATCTGGCCGGCATCCCGTCGCCGTAGACCTTGACCCGGAAAAGGCCGGAGCTGGGGGAGTTCTTCTTGAAGATGAACCCGCACAGATCCTCCCCCTCCAGGGCCCTGACCTTCCTTTGGCAAAACTCCAGCATCTGGTCGGTCTTGTCGATGCGGGTCTTGTTGGTCACCAGGCGGGGATGCCCGGGGTCCCCTTCCAGTCGCATCGCCTCACGCGGGACAGGCATGCCGCAGTCGACCTCTGGGCAGACGGGAACGAAGGTGAAGAAATTCCCCAACACGTCGGTGATGTAGCGGTCGTGCTTGTGCCCCCCGTCGTAACGCACCTTCTCCCCCAACAGGCAGGAGCTGACACCTATTTT
>NZ_JBXKJL010000332.1:0-1716 GCF_056994735.1 Geomonas sp. | reverse complement strand
CATTCGCGCCGAGGTCGCCCCCCCACGAAGATGCCATAAAACCACCTCCCGCTTGCATAGCTGCTCTCTCAGATACCGGCTATATCTTTGCAGCGGCAGCCAGAAACATTTGTTAAAGATACTTTATGATCCACCCGTGTCAACGACGGGAGGGATGTCGCTATCCCTGCATGGAAGCGAGAGAAATCAACAGTCACAGCAACACTTTTGCGCTGTTCCGGAAGCACAACAAAAGCTCTAGCAATGGCTTTTGCCGATGGTTTGACAATGTTTGGCCGTGTGATATCAGGTACTGGTTTCCAGGCGGTAGACAGAACGCACACCTCAGCCGGTCCAAGGGTGCAAAGAGAGATCATGAAGAGCGGAACCAAGAAGGTCATCGTAGCCGCGCTGGCAGCCAACCTGTTGATTGCTGCGATCAAACTCGTGGCAGCCGGGGTCACAGGGAGTTCCGCCATCCTCTCCGAGGGGGTTCATTCGCTCGTCGATAGCGGCAACCAAGTGCTGCTCCTGCATGGGCAGAGGTGTGCGGCCCGCGCCCCTGACGAGGACTTTCCCTTCGGCCACGGCAAGGAGATCTATTTCTGGAGCTTCGTGGTCTCGATACTGGTCTTCTCCCTGGGCGCCGGGATCTCGCTGTACGAGGGGGTCGACCACATACTGCATCCCAACGTGATGCGCAACGTCCGTATCAACTACTTCATCCTGGCAGCTTCCATCGTCTTCGAAAGTGTCTCCTGGGTTATCTCCATCCGTGAGTTCAGCAAGGCCAAGGCACCGGGACAGGGCTACGTCGAGGCAATCCATCGGGGAAAGGACCCCAGCATGTTCCTCGTGGTACTGGAGGATACCGCCGCCCTGCTGGGTCTAGTGGTGGCCCTGGTCGGCATCTTCCTCGCATCCCTCACCGCGAACCCGCTCTACGACGGTACCGCCTCGGTAATAATAGGCCTGATACTGGGAGGGACAGCCGTTCTCATTGCCTGGGAGACCAAGGGTCTGCTGGTAGGCGAAGCGGCTTCACGTGAGGTGGTGCAGACGATCAGGGAGATTGTCGCCAAGGGCGACCATGTCGAGCATGTCAACGAGGTGCTGACCCTGCATATGGGACCGGATTTCATAGTGGTTAACATCAGCCTCGATTTCATCGACGAGGTCTCTGCAGGGGAGATAGAACGGACAGTCCCCGTGCTGGAAGCCGAGATCAAGCGGCGGGTGCCTGAGGTGAAGAAGGTTTTCGTGGAGGCCGAGGCCTGGCGCCGGCCGCGGGTGCGGAGCACACTGCTGGAAGGGCCGGGAGAGGATGGGTGACCGGGAGACGAGGAAACCCGCTGGTATCGGCTGCACGCCGGTGAAATCCGCAGGCATCACACGGAGCAGTGTGGTCCCATTCGTGCTGAGCTTGTCGAAGCACGCAAGCTGAAGGACCCAGGTTGGAGCGCTTGGGGCAACATTCTTGGAAAAGCAAATCCCCCCTGTCCCCCCTTCGCAAAAGGGGGGGACGCGAGGCACCCGATTCGTCACTCATCGTCAGTGTGTAGTGTTCGTGGACTGTGAAGGGCGGAAACGTTGCCCCAGGCACGATAAAAGGGCCTGAACCCTGTAGGATCCAAGCCCTTGTTCGTGCTGGTTGTGCCGGCTGTGATGCCGACAGCCCCCCTTGCTTCCGCTCTCTTTAGGTACGCCCCACGGTCTGGAGGGCTTCGCGGATGAAGG
>NZ_JBXKJL010000331.1:0-2151 GCF_056994735.1 Geomonas sp. | reverse complement strand
GAAAGAACAAAAGCTTTATTTGAAAAAGATAGAGCAGAGTTCGAGAAACAAAAGAAAGAGTTTGAAGATATTCAATTATTAAATCAAACTCAAACAGAATTATCACAAATGGACTTACCAATAACATTAGCAAAGTATGTTAAGGGACAAGATGCCGAAACAACTAAAGCGAACTTAGAGGAAGTACAGACGATAATGAAACAATGGCTTTCTAAAGCCTTAGAAGGTACTGTAAAACCTACAGTTCCAACAAGTAGTAATGTAGCCCAAGGGGTTACGTATACACTAGAAGAATTGTCAAAAATGTCTACTGAGGAAATCAATAGATATTGGAACAAAAGACAACAATAATGTAAATTAAAAGGGGGTTTTATAAATGGCTGTAACTACTTTTATGCCTAGCATATGGGAAGCAAGATTATTAGAAAAGTATCACAATAGTTCAATAGTTGGATTAATAACAAGAAAGCCTAGCGAGGTTTCTGGAAAAGAAGCTATATTCAATAATGTAGGTGCTGTAGCTATAAAAGACTACACAGGAACAGTAGCTTGGGACGAGTTAGCAACAACTGATATTAAATTACCATACAACCAAGAAAAGTATTGGGCATTTAAATTAGATGATGTTGACAAAGTTCAATCAAAAAATGGTGGTGCTTTAATAGATCAACACGTTGCCGAAGCTGTTGCAACATTAAAAGAAACTGTTGACTCTTATGTATTAGCTGAAGCTGTAAGTGGTGTTCATGCTGACAACGTAATAGGAACAGCATTAGCTAAAACTTCAGTTTCTAAAACTACAGCTTATGACTACATAGTTGACTTATTAACTAAGTTAGATAAAAAGAGAGTTCCTAAAGCTGAAAGAAGCATAGTAGTATCAAGTGACTACTTATCATTATTAGAAAAAGATGCTAGATTCACTTCAAACTATACAGTAGTAGAAAATGGACTTGTAGAAGGTGGAAGAATAAATGGTGCTTCTATAATAATGTCAGAAGATTTACCAGCTTCAACAGTAATAGCATTACACAAGCCAACAGCAATAGGCTTTGGTATGATGTTAGAAAAGACAGAAGCTATGAGACTAGAAGGAGCATTTGCAGATGGTGTTAGAGGTTTAAGCAACTATGGTGCAAAGACTTTAAAGCCAGAAGGAATAGCTGTTTTATATTATACAATAGCTTAATAATAAAGAGGTGATCTAAATGTTAGTTAAAAGATTAAAAGATGGTTACATCTTTGAATTAGAAAACGTTGACGTTTTAAAATCTTTATTAGAAGCTAAAGAAATAGAAGAATATAAGAAGCCAAAAAATAAGCCAAAAGATAAGGCTGAATAATGGATATACTTACTTCTATAAAACTTAGACTTAATATAGGGGTGTCCGATAAAGACACCCTTTTATTGAATCTAATACAAGATATTAGTCAACGTCTTCTAATAAAGATAAATGAAAATGAAGTACCTTTACAGTTAGAGTTTATATTAATCAATGCTGTAATAGATTTATACAATAGACTAGGTAGTGAAGGCTATAAGAGTGAGAATGTAGAAGGCGTAAGTATTACATATATAAATGAATGTCTTGAGCCTTATACAGAGTATATAAAAGAATACTTATCTAACACTAGAAGCCAAAATAAAAAGGGTGTGCGTTTCATATGAGAATGGACACACTTTGCAAAGTTATTGAAACACAAAAAAATAGTGATGGTCAAGGTGGTTTTATAACTAATGAAGTTGAAATAAAAAGCTTCTTCGCCTTTGTAACCAACATATCTAACGAGAAACAAGCAGATCAATTTGGAATACTAGATACAAGTAAAAGATCACTTATAACCTTAGAAGATATGGACTTTAGGAAATATATTATATTAGCTAAAAATGAGAAATTCAAAGTTATATTACAAAAGAAAGCTAAAAATAAAACTTTTTTAACTTTGGAAGTGATTAACTAATGAGATTCAAAATAGATACTAAGGAAATAGACAACTTACGAATGGAAGTTACAAAGCTTCCCGTTGAAGTATTACAACTAGGCACAATGATCATAAAAAAGAATGCGTTCCAACTAGAAGGAACTATGAAAAACAAAATTAGATTTAATAAAAGTGTGGTAACTTCTAGACTTATGGGAAGTATCAACA
>NZ_JBXKJL010000330.1:0-4436 GCF_056994735.1 Geomonas sp. | reverse complement strand
GGTGGCGATATCGAGATCCACGGCCTGCCGGAGGGCTTCGACGACCTCGCCGATGACCACTACAGGCTCAACTGGACCAAGGGGTGCATAGCGGTCAACAACGCCGAGATGGACGAAATCTGGCAGTTCGTGGCTGACGGTACACCGATCGTGATCAAGCCTTGAGCGGAACTGACGCTGCAGTTTATTCGAAGAAATCCGGTGGAAGCTGTGGGATGTGCTGGTGCGGGGGAGGCGGGATCAAGTAGCTGAGGCTGCCGTTCCGCCCTCATCTTGCTCAAGAGGGCTGGGGCTAGGGAAGAAGGGGAGAGGCCATCAAGGCAGCGGCTGGATTCGTATCTTCAGTGGGTTAGTTCCCTATGGCAGCAACTCCCTTGGTGAATATTGCGAGATACTGGTGTATCAGGTTCTCGTCCTGATCTGGTGTATGACCAATGAGTTTCTCTGTCACCCGGGTGCTGAGAAAGAAATAGTTCACCATGCCGGCCAGGGCGATGGCCGCATTGGTGGCATTCACATCGTCCCGGAACTGCTTTTGTCTTTTTCCCTCCTCGATCACGGCCGCCATGGTGACGATGACCTCGTCGATCACGGGGAGCACGATGCTCTCGAAGAAGGCGGTCGGGTTGGTCAGTTCGCTCGTGTAAAAGCGCAGCAGGTGCGGATTGTTGCGGTGCCGCTGGAAGGTCCAGCGGAGATACTCCTCCACCATCAACACGGGATCGGAAACGCGCCGCCGGAGCTCGTGTATCTCCTGGAACGAGGCGAACTGCTGCTGCAATACGGCGGAGTAGAGCCCTTCCTTGCTGCCGAAGTGATAGGAGATCATCGAGATGCTGGTCCCCGCCTCCAGGGAAAGCTCCCGGATGCTTACCCCGTAAAGCCCCCTCTCTGCGAACAGTTTTGTCCCCACCTCTAATAGCTTCGCCCGGCAGTCGATCTTTTCCATCGTCACCCCAATTTCTCTTAATGTGCGTGACAGTAACAAAAAACTCCCTGAAATGCCAATTTTATTGCAAACAGAACGACGTACTGATATGGTGTATTCGTTTTCGAACGAACGTTCGATATGGTTTCTTTAACATAGGCAGGAGGGGAGGCGCAATGCCTTCTGCGACTGCGCACAAAAACATATCAGGAGGATCAGATGTCTGAATTGCACAACAGGATCAGGAAGTCCAGCCTTCATTCCAGGATCAAGACGGTAGACGAAGTCATCCCCATGTTCAAGAACGGGATGAACCTCGGCTGGTCGGGCTTTACCCCCGCCGGCTACCCGAAGATGGTGCCGATCGCCCTGGCCGACCACGTGGAGAAGAACAATCTGCAGGGGAAACTGAAGTTCAACCTCTTCATCGGCGCTTCGGTTGGCGTCGAGACCGAAGACCGTTGGGCATCGCTGGACATGATCGACCGTCGCTGGCCTTACCAGACCGGGAAGAACATCCAGGCCGGCATCAACGAAGGGCGCATCCGCATGGGAGACAGGCACCTCTCCATGTTCGCCCAGGATCTCGGCTACGGCTTCTACACCAAGGATAACGGCGGCCGGCTGGATATCGCGATCCTGGAGTGCTCCGCCATCACCGAGAACGGCGACCTGGTCCTGACCGCTTCCTGCGGCGCCGTACCCGAGATCGTGCAGATCGCGGACAAAGTCATCATCGAGATCAACACCTCGATCCCGAACTTCGAGGGGCTGCACGACATCGTCGAGCCGATCAATCCGCCCAACCGTCTTCCCTACCTGATCGCCAGGGTCGACGACCGTGCCGGTTCCCCCTATGTCAGGATCGACAACGACAAGATCGTTGCCATCATCGAATCCGACCGTCCCGACAACGGCCGCGCCTTCAGCGAGCAGGACGACACCTCGGAAGCGATCGCCAGGAACATCATCGAGTTCTTCTCGGCCGAGGTGAAGGCCGGGAGACTTCCGAAGAACCTGCTGCCGCTGCAGTCCGGCGTCGGTTCCATCGCCAACGCGGTCATCGGCGGTCTGGCCAACGGCCCGTTCACCGGCCTCAAGGTCTGGACCGAGGTGCTGCAGGATACCATGCTCGACTTCTTCGATTCCGGGAAGCTGGACTTCGCCTCGACCGTCTCCCTCTCCTTCTCGGTGGAAGGCTTCAAGCGCTTCTACGGCAACTGGGACAAGTACTGCAACAAGGTGATGATGCGTCCGCTCTCGATCGCCAACCATCCGGAGCCTATCCGTCGCCTGGGCTGCATCGCGATGAACACCCCGGTGGAGTTCGACATCTACGCTCACGCCAACTCCACCCTCGTTGGCGGGACCAGGATGATCAACGGCATCGGCGGCTCGGGGGACTTCCTCCGCAACGCTTATCTCTCCATCATGCACACCCCGTCGGCCCGTCCGTCCAAGACCGATCCGACCGGCATCACCTGCGTTGTACCGCACGTGCCGCATGTCGACCACACCGAGCATGACCTTGATGTCCTGGTCACCGAGCAGGGTCTCGCCGACCTGCGCGGCCTCGATCCGAAGAGCCGGGCTCAGCTGATCATCGACAAGTGTGCTCACCCCGATTACAAGCCGCTGCTGCAGGACTACTTAGACCGTGCGAAGAAGGAGTGCCTGGAGCGCAAAGCCGGCCACGAGCCGCAGATGCTCGACCGCGTCTTCAAGATGCAGGTCAACCTGGCCAAGAAGGGCACCATGAAGATCGACAGCTGGGATATCTAATTCAATCCCGCTGTGGCACCATGAAAAACGGCAGGGTAGCTTTGCGCTACCCTGCCGATTTTTTATCGTATGAAAGGTGGCCTAGCCGAGGATCTCGTTTAGCCCTTCTACCGTCTCCTCTCCGATTCCTTCCTCGGCTAAAGCTTGCTCCACAGCAGTGTCTAGTTTTGCACATTCACGGGCAAGCCGATTATGCGTCATTCGCTCAAGCTTTTCCCGGACCGCCTCTTCGATGGCGCGACTGCGATTTGGGAAAATCCGCCGGCTCACAAGCCGATCCACCTCCATCAGTATCTTTTCGTCTAACGTTACTGCAAGTTTTGCTCTGGCCACAATACCACCTCCGCACAAGGTATGATCGTATGTCATCCCAAATGGGGCTGTCAAGCCGTGAGGACGCGACGGGGGCGCCAGTGTTGCCGCGGCAGGGATGCCGCTCATGCCGCATTCCTACCATACAAGGCAATCTCACTGTCACAGCTTGGAGGGTAATGAAGTTGAGATAGACTTAACCACGGCATGACAGAGGAAGGACTGAAACAGGAACCGACCGGGGAGAAACAATGGCCATAGTGATAGACATAAGGCAGGTGGTCCTAGTCATTGCCAGCGCTGTGGATCTGGTAGGTGTTGATGATGTCCTGCACGGACGGAGGGTTGCCATTCTTGCTGTCGAATGTGCCAAGCGCCTCGGATGGGATCAGTCGCGACAGAACCTCCTCTTCGATGCCGGCCTCTTGCATGATGTGGGTGTTTCCTCGACACGGGTCCATCGCTCACTGATAACCGAGTTCGAGTGGGAGGGGGAGGGGGAGCACTGCCAGCGGGGGTATGACCTGCTGAAGGATTTCACCCCCCTGGCACATCTGGCCCCCATCCTGCGCTATCACCACCGGCACTGGAATGATTTGTCGGCCGTGGACATAAGCCCCGCCCTCGCCCAAGTGGCAAACCTGGTCTTCATGGCCGACCGCATCGATGCCAACGCAGCGCCCTACTATGCCGACAACTCGCTGCTGCTCCATACCGACGAGATAGGTAACGTCATCAAGCGCTATCGCGGCACCCTCTTCGCTCCGGAACTGGTCGACGCATTCCTTGAGGCCTCCCGCGCCGAAGCCTTCTGGCTGATCCTGAACCCCGACTTCATCCCGCAGTACGTGAACGAGATGGAGAGACAGACCAACAAACAGCCGGTGGAACTGGAGGACCTGAAAAGGTTCGCCCATATCATCGCCGAGATCGTCGACGCCAAGTCACATTTCACCACCGAGCACTCGCTGGGGGTGGCACGGCTGGCGCGCTACATCGCCGAGAGGACCGGTGTTGCCAGCGAGAAGCTCGACATGGTGGAGATCGCGGGGCTTTTGCACGACATCGGGAAGCTGCAGATCCCGGATGAAGTCTTGGAGAGCCCCCTGGCGCTTACGCCGCAGGGAAGGGCATACATGAAGAAGCACAGTTTCGCCACCTACCAGATACTGAAGCGGGTGCTCGGCCTGGAGGAGTTGGCCCGCTGGGCCTCGCAGCACCACGAGTCGCTCAACGGGACGGGGTACCCCTTTCATATGTCAGCCACCGACATCGACCTGGAAGCCCGCATCATCAAGATAGCCGACATCTACCAGGCGCTGGCCCAGAACCGGCCTTACCGCAAGCCGCTCCCTCCCTCCGAGATCGTCGAGATCCTGCGCGGCATGCAGGCGGAGATGAAGGTCGATCCGGC
>NZ_JBXKJL010000329.1:0-8040 GCF_056994735.1 Geomonas sp. | reverse complement strand
TTCACGAATTCACTTAGGCAGATAGCGGAGGATGCGGGTGAAGAAGGCCATGCCTCTGGCATAGGGAGTACGGCCAACAACCTCGGAGATGGCCTGGGCTGCCATCTTCCCGGAGATGCCACGGCTTTCCTCGGTGAAACCTATCAACAACGCCCGGTCGCAGGCCACGTTGACCAGCCTGGGGACTCCGCCTGAGTAGCGGTAGATCTTCTTCAACGCGGCGTTGCTGAACTCGGCGGCCCTGAAGCGGCCGGCAAGTTCCATACGATGGTCGACATAGCGCGCCATGCTGTCGAAGTCCATCGGAAGGAGGTGGTAACGTACCGTGATCCGCTGGTTCAACTGTCTGAGCTCTTCGCGCCCGAGAACGGTGAGAAGTTCCGGCTGCCCGGAGAGCACGATCTGGATGAGCTTGTCGGTCTCGGTTTCCAGGTTGGAGATGAGACGGATCTGCTCCAGGACGTCCGGGGCCAGGTTCTGTGCCTCGTCCATGACCAGCACTACGCTGCGGCCGGCACTCTTCTGCTCCAGGAGGAAATTGTTCAGCGCCTCCAGCAACTCGATCCGGCTTTCCAGATCGGAGGCGACGCCGAATTCCCGATTGATGGTCCTCAGCAGCTCAAGGGAAGAGAGGCAGGGGTTGAAGATCAGGGCGGTCCGGTGCCCCTCCGAGTCCAGGCGGTTGAGGAAGGTACGCAGCAGGGTGGTCTTCCCCGTCCCCACCTCGCCGGTCAGCTCCACGAACCCGGCCCGGCACTCCACCGCGTACAGGAGGTGGGCGAACGCCTCACGGTGCTGGTCGCTCATGAACAGAAAGCGCGGGTTCGGCGTGATGGTGAAGGGGCTTTCCCTGAATCCGAAAAATTCACAGTACATAGCGGGTGCGCATCCTTGGGGTGGCTGCCGTTAGTAGACCTGGGAATATACCGCGAAAGTATGGGGAAAGACAAGGGCAAACCGGTCACGCAAAGGCGCTAAGGCGCAAAGAACTTCAAAACTTAACTTCGAGGACTTAGGCGTTTAACAGGGATGGACAGGATAAACAGGATAAAACCAAAGCAATCACGCAAAGACGCTAAGGCGCGAAGAAGTTCAAAAACTAAAGCATCATAGAGTTAAGACTTAGGGGAATGCTTCAGGATATCGTTTCAGGATAAACGTGGGTGTGAAACTTCAGGTATTCTTGGCGCCTTTGCGGCTTTGCATGAGCGGCTTTTCGTGAGCGGGATCGCCCTTAGTACCTGTACGTCAGCTCCGCCCGCACAAGCTGGTTCTCCCTGCTGACACCAGGGTGGAGGTTGAGGTTATCAATCCACTCCCTGCCATAGGAGAGAAGCGCGTTCCACTCCCCGACAACAGGAAGGGTCCAGAAGGCCCGCACCGCTACCTTTCGCTCTATGGCCTGCATCTCCCCGTTGGGGTCAAACTTGCCGGTGGCGTCTATGGTTACGCGGCCGTAGTCCCCGCGTGTGGTACGGTAGCATTCCAGCGCCAGGTTGTTCCTGGGAGAAAACCAGTGGCTGTAACGCAGGAAGAACTCCTGGGTCCCGCCTCCTTGAGAGTGGCCGACGGGGAGGCCGTATCGCTCATAGCCACCGGGGTATATGCCGCTGGTGTAGAGGATGTTGTTCCCCAGGAAGTACTCGAATCGCAGGTCGTCCCTTCCGCTGGCGGTAAGCCGCGGAACGTAGAAACCGGCGACATAGCTCTCAACGATGGGCCAGAAGGAGGCGGCATCCTCGCCGGAATATTCGCCGTAGATTTCGGTATTGCGGAGAAAAGGAATCCTGAACCTCAGCTCGAAGCCGGCCACGCTGTTGGAGTTGTCGTTATTGAACCCGCCGATCAGCCCGCGCAAGGTCTCGACGGTGCCGTTATCCACCCCCGGCCCTCCGACCTGCCGCCCCAGGTTGAAGCCGAGCTCGATGTGACTGATCGGCTTGAATGAGACCTTCGCCGCCATAAAATATGGCTGCCGCGTCTGGCCGTCGGTAACCGTCTTCTCGAAGCGCGCGAAGATCAGGGTGTACTTGAGGTCCCAGAGGTAGCGGCTGGTGACGAGTTCAGGGCTGGATAGCTTGATGAGGTCGAAGTTCCGGGCATTGTTGGTGAGGGTTAGGGCACCGCGGTAGCCTTGGCCAAGCCAGTTCTCGTCCCGCCCGACCTCGAGTTCCACGCCCTCTCCGCCCAGCTTCACGTATCCCTTGTCCAGCCGAAGCCTCGTAGCATCGCTGGCGTCCGACCAAAGGAGCATGGGCTCGACGAGCCCGGCGGCGAACTTGCCAAGATAGGCTTCGGTGCTGAACCTCAAGTCGAAATTACTGCCGGAGTCGTAGATGACCCCCTCGTTATTCTCGAAAAGAGGGGTCCCCTCGCTGCCGTGCTGCTGAACCGGGGACGGATAAGGGTTCTTCGGTCTGAGGCCGCTGCCGATGCCGAAGAACCCTTCGTTGCCGGGGTCATGGGCGGCGCGGAAATAGCTCCGGGGGGCTCCGTCAAGATAGACATAGCGCAGCCTGGCGTTGGAGACGGGGTTCAGGTCGAAGGGAGGCGCGTCTTGCGGCGAATGATAAAGGGATGCTTCGCGTGGGATGAGTTCCCGCAGCCGCGAGGTAATTTCGCGGGCCATCGGTGGGTAGGTTCCGGAGCGGAGGCGCTCTTCGGCCTCAAGGAGGAGTCTTGCCGCCTCGCTTTTCGAGTACGGACGGATCCCCCTGATGTCGCTGGTCACCAGGCCGAAGCCGGAGAGCTTCTCGAGGTAGAGGTAGATCGGGCTGTCCAGAGGGATGTTCGCAGAGGAGAGCGCAAAGGCGGGCCCGGTGAAAACCAGCACTGCATAGACAGTCAGTAACGCCAATCTCATTGCATTCATCAAAAAACCATAAAAGGCGTTTAACAGGGATGGACAGGATGAACATGATAAAAGCAAAAATAATATCAAATCACGGTGAAAGACTTATTGCCCAGACGACGGTATTCAAGCTTCGGAGTCCCAAAATTCAGGAGAAGGCCAACCTCTAGTCCCGTTGCCTTAAGATAGTTAATGACCTGAGCCAGGTGCTCGGGAGCAAGAGCCTTCACGGCCTTCAGCTCCAGCAACACTTTCTCTTCAACCACTATGTCAGCGCTAAACTCACCGACGATTCGGTCACGGAATTGCACATTCAGTCGGACCTGTGGCTCCGCATTCAAACCAGCATCAACAAGTGCGACCATCAAAGCATTTTGGTAGACAGACTCGAGGAACCCGCACCCGAGTTCGTTGCTGACATCAAAGCAGACACCGAGGATCTTCCGCGTTAGACCTTCGTGAATGAGTGACACTAGAGATATCTCCGGACAGGGCCAGCTTTGGGTACAAAACTTTTAGGTTTTTATCCCGTTCATCCTGTCCATCCCTGTTAAGCGCCTTTCGGGTTTCAAGCCGCCGAACCCTCGTTGGGGCTGGCCACCCTGAGGTTGCGGACGAAGTTCGGCTTCTGGGGCGGGAAGAGATCAGGCCGGACACGCTGGAAGGCCGGGGGGGGAGCCACTCCTTCGAAGTTGTAACGCGGCACGAACTCCGGCACCACCTCCTGGAAGGCCTTGATAACCCCGCTGAGGTCACAGTTCCTCGCCAGTTCGAAGAGCTCTTCCAGCGCGGCACTGGTACTCTTCAGGTCGGTCTCCACGGGGGCCATCACCCGTATCTTCCGGTGGGTGGTAGGCTTTATCCCCTCCCCGTCAAGAAGGAGTTCCTCGAAAAGCTTTTCCCCCGGCTTCAATCCGGTGAAGGCGATATCGATCTCCTTGTATGGCACAAGCCCCGAAAGACGTATCAATTCCTCGGCCAGCGACAGGATCCGTACCGGCTCGCCCATATCGAGCACGAAGATCTCGCCCCCCTTCCCTATGCAGCCGGCCTGCAGCACCAGCTGCGAGGCCTCGGGGATGGTCATGAAGTAGCGCACCACGTCCTTGTCCGTCACCGTAACCGGCCCCCCCTGGCGGATCTGCTCCTTGAAGAGGGGGATGACGCTGCCGCTGCTCCCCAGGACGTTCCCGAAGCGAACGGTGGTGAACTTGGTCTTGCTGGTCTGGGCCAGCGACTGGACGTAGATCTCGGCGCTGCGCTTGCTGGCTCCCATCACGTTGGTGGGATTGACGGCCTTGTCGGTCGATACCATCACGAAGTTGTGCACCTTGTACTTGTGCGCGGCGTCGGCGACGATCTTGCTCCCCATGACGTTGTTAAGCACCGCCTCGGTGGGGTTGTACTCCATCATGGCCACATGCTTGTAGGCTGCGGCATGGAAAACGACTTCGGGGTTGAACTCGTCGAAGACCGTTTCCACCCGGTCCCGGCTCTTCACGTCGCCGACTATGGGGATGATCCTGAGGTCAGGGTGGGATTCCGCCAGCTCCTTCTCCATGAAAAAGAGCGGCGTCTCGGCGTTGTCGAAGAGGACGATCTTGGCGGGATTGAAACGGGCCACCTGCCGGCAGATCTCGCTCCCGATGCTCCCGGCCGCCCCGGTCACCAGTACCCTCTTGTCTGTCAGGTAGCTGCGGATGGCCGTCTGATCGAGTACGACCGGTTCTCGCCCCAGCAGGTCCTCGATTTCCACGGACTTGATCTGGGAGACGGAGACCTTGCCGTCGATGATGGCTGTGATGCCGGGGAGGGTCTTGAAACGGGCCTTGGCCCGCTCGCAGTTGGCGATCACCCGCCGCATCAGCGCCGCGTCCCCGGAAGGAATGGCGAAGATGACCTCCTCGACCCGGTGGGTCCGGACCAGGGCCCGAAGCCGGTTGGTCCCTCCCAGCACCCGTACCCCGGAAAGGCGCAGCCCGCGCTTCTCCGGATCGTCGTCGACGAAACCGACCACGTTGTACGGTGAACTAGCCTGTTTCCTGATTTCCCTGAGAAGGAGGTTCCCGGCGTCGCCAGCCCCGATGATCAGGGTCCGCTTCCCCTTGCGCAGCGAGGGGAAGAACCTCATCTCCCGGTAGATCCTCCAGATGAGGCGGCTGGCTGCGACCAGGGCGAACAAAACGAACCAGTCGAGCACGTAGATGGAGCGCGGCATGGCGAACGGCCCCTTCATGAAGACCAGCACGAAGGCCGATACCAGCGACGAGAAGGTCACCACCTTGAATATCTCGTAGGCGTCCTGCAGCGAGGCGTAGCGCCAGATGTTGCGGTACATGCCGGAGGCGGCAAAGAGAATGGGCTTGGCGACCAGGGCGACGGCGAGACCCTGAAGATACATGTTCCATTGGGCCTCGGGGAAGTAGAAGTCGAAGCGGAGCAGGAAGGAAAAAGTCAGTGAAGCGGCGATCAGGACGACGTCAAGAAAGAAAACCAGCATCCTCTTTGCTCGAAACATTTCGCCCCCCACGGAAGATTCGGATGGTTCAGAGCAGGCAGCACCCCGCGGTCCGGGGGCGAAACTCCGACGTCAACGACTATAACATGGGGTTAGAGAAAATCAATGGGAGAAAATTTAACATGCTTAATAAAAAAGATCTCAATGAGATACCGCATATATCGCCCTGTATATTACGGAAAAGGCTGACTGGCAGAGACAGTAGCTATGCCATTGATGTGAGCTCGTTTTTTACTCTCAGAGCCGGAAACAGACGTCTCTAAGACAGAACCAGCGAGTAGAATTACTGACACTTGCACCATCCGGCTGAGTTCAGATCAGGATTTTCTTTTCTTCCATCTTCTCCAGAATCTTTCGCACCGGCATCTCGAGGTCGAGATCCTCCCCTGCCACGAAGCCGAGGTCGGTACTCTCCGGCGGTTCATCATCGCTGAAGGAAATGTGCACGGTCACCACCGGGTGGGGATGGACCAGGGTGCGGATGATGTGGTGGTCGGAGAGGGAGAAGGTATTGGTGGTCGCCACCACGATCTGCCCCGCGCGAAGGAGCACCTGGGCCACCTCGCCGAAACGCCGCACCATCTCCTCGTCACTCTTCTCGCTCAGGTCCCGGCCCAGTCCCATCTGCAGGTTCTTGCCGTCCAACAGGTAGACCTGCCTCCCTGCGTTGAACAGGCGCCGCTCCAGCCTGCGGGCCAGGCGTGCCTTGCCACTGCCCCGCTCCCCGGTGAAGAGGATGGCTCCGGGGTAATGACCGTTGCGCTGGACCCTTTCGCAGAGCTCGACCTCGCCCTGGCGCCACTCGATATCCCGCTGCCGCGCCTCGCGTCTGAAAAGTTCCTGCGCGTCCTGCAGCGGCTCCATGACGATGCCGCCGCCCCAGATGTCGAAACCGTCGATGATCACGAAGCGGCCGGTGGCGTCGATGTCGCAATAGCGATCCAGGGCCACCGGTCTCCTGGTCTCGATGATGACCTCGGCCACGTCGTTTTGCTTCAGGTGGTCCTGCCCTTCGACGGGGCTCAGGGTGGAGGCATCGATGATCCCGATGATGGAGTCAACCTCCATATCGACCTCGTTGGTGTTGATCCGCAGCTGGTACTTCCTCCCCTTCTCCAGCGGATCCTTGCCGATCCAGAAGACGTTGGCGCGGAACCTGGAGCAGACCTCCGGCGGCGACTTTTTAAGCGAGGCGATTTCCCCGCGCTCGATGAAGATCTGCTCGCTGAGGGTGAAGCCGGTGGAGCGTCCGGCCTCGACACTGCGCAGCAAGGTGGAGGCGTTGAAGGCCTCGATGGTCTTCACCTGCGCGGTCTTGTTCGAGGGAGAGAAGACCAGGGTGTCGCCGACCTTCAGCTCCCCGGTCTCCACCCTCCCCGCTATGATCCGGCGGGTATCGAACTTGTAGACATCCTGTACCGGAAAGCGCAGCGGAAGGTCCGTGCGGGCCGGAAGCTTCACGAAGGCCGCCAGGCTCTCCAGGAGGCTCGGGCCCTGGTACCAGGGCATGAGCTTGCTCCTGCGGGCGACGTTGTCCCCGTGGCGCGCGCTGGCGGGGATGAAGTGCTGCGGCGAGAGGCGGAGCTCTTTGAGAAAATCCCGGTAATCGCGCTGGATCCCGTTGAAGACCGTCTCGTCGTAGTCGACCAGGTCCATCTTGTTGACCACGACCACCAGCTGGCGGATCCCCAGCAGGCTCAACATGTAGCCGTGGCGCCTCGACTGCTCCTGCACCCCTTCGGCCGCGTCGATGATGAGGACGGCCGCCTCGGCCCGGGCGGCCCCGGAGATCATGTTCTTCAGGAACTCCTTGTGCCCCGGGGCGTCGAGGATCAGGTACTGTCTCTCCTGCCAGCTGAAAAAGGTCCTGGCCGTGTCGATGGTGATCCCCTGCTCCTGCTCCTCGAGGAAGGCGTCGAATAGGAAGGCGTACTCGAAGACCTTCCCCTGCTTGGCGCAGATCTGCCGCACCTTTTCGAGATGGCCGTCGGGGAGGGAATCGGTATCGGCGTAGAGCCTCCCCAAGAGGGTGGACTTGCCGTGGTCCACGTGCCCTGCGAAGACGATCTGGAATCGTTCGGTGTTGGGGATTGGGGATTGGGGATTCGGGATTTCGTTCACGGGCTGACTCCTAGGAAGTCCAAAACCTTGCTTACGGATCTGGCGATGTCCATCTCGCCGGTATGGATCACCAGTTCGGGGCGATGCGGCTCTTCATAGGGGCTGTCGATCCCTGTGAACTCGGGAAGCTGCCCGGCGCGTGCCTTGCGATAGAGCCCCTTGGGGTCACGCTCTTCGCAGACGCCGAGGGGGCACTTGACGTAGATCTCCACAAATTCCTTCGGGTCGAACAGTCCCCGCACCCGGTCGCGGTCCTCCCTGTACGGGGAGATGAATGCAGCCAGCACCACGACGCCGGCATCGGTGAAGAGCCTGGAGACCTCCCCGATGCGTCTGATGTTTTCCCGGCGGTCGTCTTCGGAAAAGCCGAGGTCACCGTTGAGGCCATGGCGGATGTTGTCACCGTCGAGGATGTAGGTGTACCACCCCCTCTCGAAGAGCCGCTCCTCCACGGCATGGGCAAGGGTCGATTTCCCCGATCCGGAGAGCCCGGTGAACCACAGGACCCGCGACGGGTGACCGTTGCGCCGGCAGTAGTCCTCCTTGGAGA
>NZ_JBXKJL010000328.1:0-5230 GCF_056994735.1 Geomonas sp. | reverse complement strand
ATATTTAGTATATCACAAACTTCTTCCTCTGTATAGCAAGTGATAAGCAAATCATAGATAGCTTGAGTTCCACAAACCTCTATAGCCACATCTGCCAAATCTCTTATCAGGTCTTCAGCTACAGTTGTTTCTATAACATCTTCTTCTTCTCTACCTGACATACCCATCATAGCGTATAGACCGTGTATAACGCTCAATTTCTCTGCTGTAATAGCTTCAATAACTTTAGCTACTGAATGTACCTTTCTATACTCTGAATCCTTGTATACAGCTTCTTGAGTGAATTTAACCATATCTCTATCTCTGTATATATAATCTATATTGTTAATGTAGTTATTAGCAGTTGTTCTGTCGAATTGCATTAACTGGAAGTCTTCCATAGGTTGCATTCCACATTTAGTTTGAAGTCTTCTAATAGCATTCATCTGACCATCTGTAAGTCTAGTACGTTTCCACGCATAGAATACATTCTGATATTTGTATAGGAAGTTAGAAGCTTCTTCATAGGTGATAAGTTCAGGAATTTGTGTCTGTATATCTTCTTGAGAAACTCTTGACCACCATGTTTTGCCGTTGTCATCTTTCATGTACACGATACCAAAGCTATCATGCAAATCAGACATATCTACATCAGGACAGTAATACATTTCTAAGATGCTCTCTATTTGAGCAGGGGTTGGAGGTGCAAGTCTTTGGCTTTCTCTTTCTAAGTGGATTAGTTCATCTATAAGTTTAGACATAGTTCCTTCTCTACCACCTGTTAGGTGTGAATAAGCAGGTATTTCCCAACTGTTTCTATCGCAAATCTCTTTAACTATGTTGATTTGGCTTTCAGTTGGTCTTTTAACTGATGGTAGTTGTAGTAAACGCTTAATTTCTTTATCCATTTCTCCACCTTTATTACCATCCCATGTTCTGTAGCTTATGTTTATGTTCTCGCCTTTCTGTTGGCATAAGTTGAAATATGTCTTTATTTGTGAATCTGAAACTGGTGATTTTCTAGTAATAACCTCTTTAGTAATAACTGGTGCTGTTACTGTAGCTACCTTAGTTTCTTTTTCTGCCTTCATCTTTTCGATACGTGCTCTGATTTCCTCAATTTTGTTACTCATTTTTTAATCTCCTTCGTTTTTTATATTTTAATAAATTATTAATATACTATTTGATAATTGTTGTTAAATTCTCTGACGAGGGTTACGTCCCTCGTCATTTGATTTGTAACTAAGCTTCTTCTTCCTCAAACATATCTTGATAGAAGCCTACCCTAGCTTGTACACTATAATCATAGTAGTCATCCTTAGTTAAAGATTTAGTATTATAGTAATCAGCTTCTATACCTAGTGTAGCACTCATTTCTGTATAGAAGTCTTCGCTTATGTATCCTCTCATGTATGCATTGTTAAGTACGAAATCAAGTTCTAAGAGAGTGTTATTAATTAGCCTAGTCTTATTAGTTGCACATACCTCTTTGTAGCTGTCAACTAACTTCATTATATTGATTGGTGTAACTATAAATGGGTCTTCATTCTCTATGCGTTGAGCCACGCATAACTTACATTCTACCTCTTGTTCCTTTTGAATAAATAGCTTACCACATTCACATCTTATTATTTTGTTCATTATTAATATAACCTCCTATTATTTGTTATGATATAATTATAAATTGTTACAGTGCTAATGATATACATAATGCTTCATCAACCAACTCCATATCCTCTATTGTAGTGCCTGTCCTACTCTTTATTCTGCGTTTATCTATTGCTCTGATTTGTTCACCATAAGCTATAGACCATTTCTCATTATATAGGATTTGCACCTGTGTTGGTATCATTGTCTTTGTTGCTGATGCAGTAAAAGGCAACACTATAACCATTGGTGAGTATCTGTTGCCTATATTATTTTGTACAATGATTGCAGGGCGTTCGCCACCCTGCTCATGCCCATATGGTTGTCCAAAGTCCACCCAAATTATTTCTCCACGTATGTAATCTCTCATATTAAAACTCCCCCTTCTTTGTTAGAATAACTACTAGTATTGTCTTTATTATATCATACAGCTTGTACATAATATAACCTCCTTTATATAATATATTTATTTAAAGAGAAACAACCTGCTATGATGCAAGTTGTTCTTCAAATTTTATTATTATAGCATCTTTTCTAGTTTCTTTTCCTAGTCTTATGCTATATTCTTTAGCAAGTGTTTTTAACTCTTTAACAGTTAAGCTACTTAATGATTCTAAGAATGATTGTCTATGTAAGTTGTCCTTTAATGTTTTAGCTGATGCTTTAGCTATGTTAACATCTTCAGTGAAGTATCTACAATCATCTTTATTGTACTTAGCAACCATCTTATCAAATGCTGTTTTCTTATCTCCAATGAAAGATTTAATTGAAACAGCACCATCAATCAGCATTACTGCATAGTACATATCTTTAACAGCAACAATTGCTCTAGGCTTAATAGAACCATTAGCTATGCCTGTACTGATTGCAGTAATCTTCATTGATGCTTCATACATGCTAAGTGTATTTAAGTTCTTAACTGAAACTGCATAGTCTTTCATAGCTATGTTTAACCATGTTATTTGCTTCTTTGATGCAAGAACTTTGTTTCCATTAGCTGTACCATCATCATTTCCTGATTTGTGAGCACATCTTGATGTAATAACTTTGTTTAAATCTGAATTAGTATAAATAGTATTTAACATAATAAACTCCTTTGTCCTAAGCGTGCCACCTTGGTGGTCACGACTTACAAGGTTTGAAACATATGTATTGTTATTGTTGACACATTATTTGATGATATACTGAATCCTGACCATCTTCTTCTAATAAGCAATCATCTTCATCAAAGTCATCACCTATTTGAATTGGGTCCGAACTAAAATAAGGTGTAAACTCTTGACATTCTGAACAAATACCATACTCACAACCATTACACATAATAAAACCTCCAACAACTGCTCTCCCTATCGTAGAGTCAATCTATTACCTTATATCTAAAAAGATAACGGCGTTTACGCCAACACATGGGCGTTAAATTAGTGTCAAGCAGAGTAGAAAAGTTTTTAAAAGTTTTTTAACGAGGGAAACGAGGGTCGCTTGCGATAAAAAAGTTTTCAAAAGTTTTATACGACACTTGACACTTATAGACTATGTGTTTCCCCATAACAGGGACTAAGAGTATATGCTGAACGAACCCTGGATAAAAGTCTTACTGATTTGTAATAACTAAATTGAATAAAGCCACTCATGAATCCGTTAGGATTCTAAGTAACTAAGCTAAACAGTTGTTATACATTGTGATATACGTAACCTGATTTGTAGTACGTTGTGTATGTAGTATGTGTAACTAAATGCCCTAAGATATGCCCTAAGTTATGCCATAAGTATGCCCTACGTAGTGTACGTTGTGTATGCATAGTCATATGTCAATACGTTGTAACACGTGCAAATACAGTGATGATGCGTAGTGTATGTAGTGTGCTGAACGTGTACTTCAAACATACTACTCTCCTCGCCCCCTAGCCCGTACCCAACGCATGGCTACCGAATATTCCAACGAAGCACCCTCCCCCACTACCAATTAAGTACCTCTTATATGGAAGTACATGCGTGGGTCGGGATAGTATTTCTTTGTATCCCATTATACACATAACTTTACCCTACGTGCCCCTAATGTTGCCCTACGTGCCCCAAGATGTCTAGCACATAATCAACGTTACACAAAGTTATACTACCTTTCCCTACATGTTCCATTCGTTTCCCTATTCGTTGTACAAGCTGTATAGACAACGTAGATACAAAACAGGAATCCGTTATACATAGAAGTCAGGCAGAGTATATTAGAATCCTAACGGATTCATGAGTTGTATCTATTAGTAGTATAACCAAAACAGAAAGAATTATTCAGTTGTTTTAGTACCCCCGTGCAATTATTTTTACAGCCGATTTACTTATTTCGACCTCCAAAAATATGAAATATAAAAAACTTAGTACGGGTACGTCTGAAGGAGGTAGAAAGAGGTACAAGCAGATAACTTGTCCTAATCGTCCTAGAACGCCCGAAACAAGCCTTGACATGCTGTTTTTGAGGTGTTATACTTATATTATAGGATTAACGGTGATAAACGGCTTAACGATGCAACATATAAGATAAGCTTCTTATAAAAACCTTCTAGCATGAATGTGATACTATGTTTATTTATAAATAAACCAAAACAAGGAAATATCTATATTATATCTGATTTGAGATTAAAATTAAAGGGGTGATGCACTTGGAATTATTATTACAAATATTATTAATAGAATTTATCTCGTTGAGCACGGTAACAGGAGTTATACTCGTTATACATTTATATAACAAATTAATCCTCTCTGTTTTGGTAAAGAAGCCTAAAGAGCAGAACGTATACGCGAATAACGAGGAAAACATATATGAAACAGGTTTCCTTAGAGATATGGAAGATTACGACACTAGGATAGATGATTTGCGAGAACAACTAAACCAAACGAAAGGTACAGCACCATTTATGCCGAGTGACTTAAATCCTTCCGTAGAAATAATAACTGATGATTACGAAAGAATGATGGAGCATAAATAATTGAAAGGCGACGTATATAAAGAGTATTATCCTCTCGACGAGGAATACAAGAAGCAGATTACAGCAGAAGAAACTGCCGAAGAAATAGATGCTTATTTTGCATATTTGGAAGGGTGCAAAACAGACATGATATGTTCAGAATGTGGACAACCTATTGTCTTTGACAAGACCTGGATGAAAGACGAAAAGAGAGAATATGAAATATCAGCGTTATGCAATCTCTGCCAACGTAAGATATTCGGAATATAGTGAGGTGATGTAATGGGAACAAAATTAATTGAAGTGCCAAATCCTGCTCATAGACCCGAAAGGACAGAGTTAACGCCCGAACAACTTAGATACGTACAGCTTAAATTTACTACTAAACTTTCTCAACGAGAAATAGCCGACCAACTCGGAGTACACTATAATACAATAACTAACTGGAATAAAAGCCCTATCGTAGACAAAGCAATGAATGCTCAACTTGAAGCATTAAAACGAGATAATCAGATGGGAGCACAAAAGTTAATGTCTTCATTAATACGTGAAGCAGGTAACATCCTAGATGACCCTGGCATGGGTAACACAATAAAAGTACAACTTATCGGACAGCTTTTCTCACAAGCAGGAAAGTTCGCAGG
>NZ_JBXKJL010000327.1:0-1392 GCF_056994735.1 Geomonas sp. | reverse complement strand
TCCCACGGCAAATCCCCCCTGTCCCCCCTTTGACAAGGGGGGGACGCAACGGCTACCGACTTCCGCACAAGCACCTTCCCCGGTGTCCCCCTCCCCTGGTGTCCCCCTTCCCGGAAGGACACGGTGCGAGTTCCCCCTCGCCCTGCGGGCCTGCGCGCTGAAGCGCTTCGGCGCGCAAGCGGGAGGGGCTGGGGTGAGGGCTCTTGCCCTCGAGGCACTGGTAATGCAATAATCTGCAGTACAGGAAAGGGAGCTATGATGGCTCCCTTTCCTGCATTTTGACCAACATCTCCGGTTAACACGTCAAGGGCCGTTTTCTCATTTGACAATATTGAGAACATGAAGCTTAATGTCGTGCATGCTAAATTCCAGCTCAAGATATCTTGCGATCGCCGCCTTCCTCATCATGACCCTTTGTCGACTTCCGGCTTTTGCTGAAGCGACTCCGGCCGTAGTTCCCTTGCTGAATCACGCTGGTCCTCATGCTTCTGGACTTGCCACTTCCACCCAGGCCCCGGGGCGTGGCGCTTCAAATGTGGTGGCCCCGGACGGGGCAGCCCCGCCGCCGGCAGATTGTCCGGATGCTACCGGACAATTCTGTCCGGCAGATGATGAAGACCTGTCTCCGAAGGAAAGTAAGGCCGAGGTCAATCCTGGCGAGGCAGGAGGGAAGGAGTGGCCCTGGAGGCGAGCCGGTGCTGCCGAATATCTGGCCATTTCTGCGGCTGCTGCCGGGACCATATACGTTGAGATAAAGAATGGCAGGCAGGCGGAGGCCCACTGGACTGCACGCAACGGCTTCGACGAGGGGATCCGTGATGCTGTTCGCCTGGAGAGCAGGGACGCAAGGGATGCTGCCGACATGGCCAGCAACGTGCTGATGGGGGTGATGATGACCGCTCCCGTTCTGGAGTCCTTTGCCGTTCAGGGCTTGAGGGACTCGCACTGGGACGCACAGTGGCAGACCCAAGTCATCAACCTTGAATCCTTCACCTTTACCGCACTGGTCTCCAGCGTCATGAAGAACCTCATAGCCCGCGAGAGGCCGTTCGTGCGCAACTGCGCCAACGGCCGGTGCGAGGGGACAGAGGAAAACCGGAGCATGCCGAGCAATCATGCCGCCTTAGCCTTCACAGGAGCAGGGCTTTTGTGCACCCACCACAAGTATCAGGATTACTACGGCAGCGAGACCACCGATAACGCCATCTGCGCAACCGGACTGGGAGTTTCGGCGGTCGACGGGATCCTGCGGATCATCTCCGATCGTCACTACACCACCGACGTCCTCGCCGGTACCGCCATCGGACTCTTTTCCGGTTTCATCCTCCCCCGCCTGCTGCACTACCCATGGCACAATGACAGGGGTGAGAAGAAAAGTGATGCAGAGGATTC
>NZ_JBXKJL010000326.1:0-1172 GCF_056994735.1 Geomonas sp. | reverse complement strand
GCTAAAGAATCCATTTTTGTTCCAAACATATCGGGAGAACTATTGTTTTTACCAAAATATATATTGTTATTTATGTAATCATACATATAAGGCTCTATTCCAGTTTTTGCATATATTCCAGCATTTGTTCCTGCGTCTGCACCAACTGCATTTAGTGCGGGTTGATTATAATGTACAATTCCATCAAATATGTATTCAGCAGTTGAGTATAAATTAAATTTAGTAGATATCATAACCGCATTTGCATCTTCTTGACATAATTCTGTTTGAGCTGCTTGTTGTGGACGATGACCTTGAATATTAGTAAGTAAATCACCAACACGAACAACTAAACATTTTTCTATGCCTTGGGTAACTATATAATCAATCATTGCCTTAAAATATGTCTTGTATGATTCTTTGGTAATTCCCGTATCTCCATTTCCTTGGCACCAAGCCATGTAACTATGCCTTACTGTATAGCCATTAGCTTGTAACCATGTTTTGGTAGCGTTATACCTTTCCAGAGCATCCGTTAAATACGCACCGCCTTGTTGCCATTGTGTTATTGAACTTCCACCCATACTTGCTGATACCGCAATCACAGGTGTTTTAGTTATTGCATAATAAGATTCGACAAATGCAGAAATCATTGAGCCTGTTTTAAAAGCTAAGTCATTTATACCACCCACTTTATTCTCGTTTACTCCAAATGGTTCAATTATTGAATAAAGCTTTGTTGGATCAGTAATTGCCCTAAATTCAAAACCGTTAAACTGTCTTACAGTAACACTTAGCTTTGCATCCCCTGCGCCCGACATGTTTGATTGCCCTGAATAAATTATAATATCAACCACGTTTGCCCCGTTATTTGTAACTGTCTGGTTTTTTACTGCAACCGCATTACCTACATAATCTGTATTAGCTAAGACTTCCCAAGTAGACCAAGGAGCTTCGTTAACCTTTGACCTTGTAACGGTTTGGTTATAGTTGTCTCTAGCAATTTGGACTATAACTCCTGCATTGTTAAAAACGTTTGTACTGCCATGAACTTTTACTGATAATTTTCCATAGCCAATCCCAATGTATCCATTTAAAGTAGCTGGGTCAAATAAATAATCGCCATCTGTAAGAGCAGTATTAAAATCTGTTGCAGTGGCGATATTTCTTGGAATATATTTTATCGCAATATC
>NZ_JBXKJL010000325.1:0-4709 GCF_056994735.1 Geomonas sp. | reverse complement strand
AATATGCCGCGATCTTGGCAACCTCGTACTGCACGGGAAAGTATTTCTGCCCCCAGAAGTACGAGAGCAGCATCATCAGGAAGTAGCAGACGAAGGTCGCCCAGGCCGCACCCGCATACCCAAGCATCGGGATCAGCACGATGTTTGCCGCAATAGTGACGATGGCGCCGAAGATGGTGATGTAGGCGCCATATTTCGTCATGTTGTTCAGCTTATACCAGATGGAAAGGTTGAATATGATTCCCAGAAACAGATTGGCCAGAAGCAGTACCGGGACGATGCCGATGCCCGGATAGAACTTTGCGCCAATGAAATGCTTGATGATGTCGATGTTCAGCATGACGCCCAGGAAGATGGCGAGCCCGAAAAGGACGAAATAGGTCATCACCTGGCTGAAGATCTCTCGCGACTCACGCTCCTTGGCCTGCCCAAAGAAAAACGGCTCGGCCGCGTAACGGAAGGTCTGGATGAACAGCGTCATCAGGATCGACACCTTGTAGTTCGCCCCGTAGATCCCGATCTGCGACATGACGTACTTGCTTGCATCGCCTCCTCCCGGCGGAACAACGAGAAGAAATCGCAGCAGAATCCTGTCGAGCGTCTCGTTCACCATCCCGGCCAGGCCGGCGACGAGCAGCGGCAGGGTGTACCAGAGCATTTCCTTGAAGAGGCGCCGGTCGAAAAGGAATCTGGCGCCGATGACGTCGCGGTACAATATGGCGAGCGTGACGGCGCTTGCGATCATGTTCGACAGGAATACATACCCAACCCCGCCGGAGGTATGGTAGAGCGGCAGGTGGTAGCCATGCCGGATAAGGTAGGGGCAGAGGAGCAGAAAGAAGAAGTTGCAGATGATATTGATCAGGATGTTGACGAGTTTGATAACGGCGAATCTGAGGGCCTTGTGCTGCTGCCTCAGCCTGGCAAAAGGTATGGAGACAATGGCATCCAGCCCCACGATCAGCACGAAATAAACGATGTATTCCGGATGGTTGTTGTAGTGGAGTCTCTCCGAGCAAAAAGATGAGCCCAAAATCCCGAGGGTGATGAACACCAGGTTCAGGACGGCGACCGGAACGAGCGCGGTGGAATAGACCGCGTCCTTTTCGTGCTGGCTCTCCGAGAAGCGGAAAAACGTGGTCTCCATGCCGAAGGTGCAGAGGATCATCAGGAAGCTGGCATAGGCGTACAGTTCGGTGACGATGCCATACTCCTGCGGTAAAAAAATTCGGGTGTACAGCGGGACGAGGAAGTAGTTGATCAAGCGTCCGACGATGCTGCTCAAACCGTAAATCGCGGTCTGCCTGACGAGTTTTTTGAGCGGATTCATGTCTTGTCCAAGAGGTGGGGTGCGTCGGGAAGCGGGGAGGCGGAAGCCGCGCCAACGGCACAACATATCATCGCTGACCGGCTGCTGTCAAAGCGATAGAGTCCTACCTCATTTATCCGCAACGATTGCCATGCTCACTGCAGTATATGAAAAGTGGAAGCCGTTGAACTTGCCTGTTTCCCGCCCCTTGTGATAGATTCCCCCCTTAAGGCCACTTCAGTATCAGGGGTCCCGATGTCTGAAAAGAAAAACATCGCCCGCGCGGCCGGGGTGCTCGGCGCGGCTACCATGCTGTCCCGCATCATGGGCATGGTGCGCGACATGGTCGTTTCCCACCTCTTCGGCGCCGGGATGTACACGGACGCCTTCTTCGCCGCCTTCCAGATCCCCAACATGCTGCGCCGCTTCTTCGCCGAAGGTGCCCTCACCTCCGCCTTCGTCCCCACCTTCTCGGAGTGGTACACGAACAAGGGCGAGGACGAGGCTCGGGCGCTCTCCAATGTCTGCTTCACCGTGCTGACCATGGTGATGGCCGCCATCACCATCGTCGGCATCATCTTTTCCCCCCAACTCGTCGCGCTCATGTTCCCGGGCTTCGCGAGCAATCCGGAGAAAGTCAGGATCACCATCCTCCTTAACCGGCTGATGTTCCCCTACATCTTCTTCGTGAGCCTCGTGGCCCTCTGCATGGGGATCCTCAACACGGTCCGCCACTTCTTCACCCCGGCCATCTCCACCGTCTTTCTCAACCTTTCGATGATCCTGGCCGCCTCCATCCTGCACACGCGCTTCGACGTGCCGATCGTGTCGCTGGCCGTCGGGGTCCTGATCGGCGGCTTGATGCAGCTGCTCCTGCAAATTCCGGTGCTCTACAGCAGGGGCTTCCCGATCCGCCCCAATTTCGACTTCCATCATCCGGCGGTGAAGAGGATCGCCCTTCTCATGGGGCCGTCCATATTCGGGGTCGGCGTCTATTATCTCAACATCGCCGTCAGTGCCATCCTCGCCTCGCTCCTTCCCGAAGGAAGCGTCTCCTACCTCTACTATGCCCAGAGGCTCTTCGAGTTCCCGCAGGGGATCTTCACCGTCTCGGTCGCCCAGGCGGTCCTTCCTTCCATGAGCAGGCAGGCTGCTGTCGGCGACATGGACGCCCTGAAGGAATCGCTTAATTACGGCGTGCGTCTTACCCTCTTCATTACCATACCGGCCATGGCCGGGTTGATATTCTGCTCGACACCGATCTTCTCGCTCCTCTTCATGGGAGGAGCCTTCACCTACGCCAAGGCTGTCAACTGCGGCATCGCCCTGGTCTACTACTCGCTCGGCCTCACCTTCGTGGCGATGGTGCGGGTGCTGGTTCCTGCCTTTTACGCACTCAAGGATACCAAGACCCCGGTGATAACGGCATTTTGCGCCTTCGTGCTCAATCTTCTCTTCAGCCTGGTTCTCATGGGGCCGATGAAGCATGGCGGGCTGGCGCTTGCCTCTTCCCTGTCGGCTCTGGGGAACATGCTGCTCCTGCTGTGGTTCCTCAGGAAGAAGGTCGGCCCCTTCGGTGGCAGGGCCATTACCGTTTCCGCCTTCAAGGGGCTGATCGCCACGATCCCGATGGCGGCCGCTGTCTACTGGATCGTCGGTCTCATCGAGTGGTCCAGCCGCGGCGGGAGGATCGTCAAGGGAGGCGTTCTCGGTGGGGCTGTCATGGCCGGAATAGCCATCTTCCTCATCACCGCCCATCTCATGGGTTCCGATGAAGCCCGCGAGGTTATGGGCCTCATGAGGAAAAAGCTTCTCAGGAAGAGAGCATAGTCGGTAGAATAGGGAAGTGTGAGGGGGCGACAGAGCAAACCTGGTGCGTGACGGTGCCGGTGAAGGAGCGTGGGGAGTGACTGAGTATGAAGATCTATTCTGCAGCTAAAGCGTTTTCAATATATGAGACGGCGGTCGGTTTCGGCGTTGTGGCCGCCAATGATGCCGGGCTTGTGGCCAACCACCTGCCGTACGGTACGGCTTCCGCCACCGCCGCGCTGGAACTGGCGGCGGCGATGCATCCGGGTGCGGAGCGGGATAGCGATTTGACCGTCACATGTGCCGAGCTTTTGAGCAGGTACTTCGCCGGCCATGAGGTCGTCTTCGACATCCCGATGGATCTCGACTGCTGCACGAAATTTCAGCAAGAGGTGTATCGCCGAGTCGCGGCCATCCCTTACGGCACCGTGATGAGCTATGCCGAAGTTGCGGCCGACTGCGGCGCTCCCAAGGGGGCGAGGGCCATCGGGGCGGCCATGGCGAGGAACGCGTTGCCGATCGTGATACCGTGCCACCGGGTGGTTGCGAAGAACGGGCTCATGACAGGATTCACTGCACCCGGAGGGATCGACTCGAAGAGAGAGCTGCTCGTGATGGAGGGGGTTGTTTTGAATGCCCGCGGGGCGTGTGAAGGACCATTTTCTGGTAGGTTATGAACAGGATTTCCACGACGCTGCGGCTTAATTAGTTGTGCCTAACTGGAATTCGCCCGGAACGGCGGGTAATGCGGCGTCTTATTCTAAGTAGCTGTAATTGCGTGGCTTATCGCCGTGGCCAATTATTATGCAGAACGTGGAAAGTGCTTAAAACGCGAAACTTTCTTTATTTCTCAACACTGTTATCCACAGGTTATCCACAAAACGTGTGGAAAAGAAATTGGTTGACGAAAAACATTAAGTTATTCAATCTTTTTCCAGCCTCTTCGCCTCTTCCCAGAGCACATCCATCTCCTCCAGTGTCGCCGACTGCATGGCCATTCCTTTGGCGTGCAGGGTGTCTTCGACATGGCTGAACCGCCTGGTGAAGCGCTGGATCGTCTTCCTTAAAGCCTCCTCGGGATCCACCGACACGAAGCGCCCCAGGTTCACGATGGCGAAGAGGAGGTCCCCCAGTTCCGCTTCCATCTCCGTCTGGTCGCCGGAGAGCATGGCCTCCTCGAATTCGTGCAGCTCCTCCATCACCTTCGCGAACACCTGGTCCGTGTGTTCCCAGTCGAATCCCACCCGTGCCGCCTTCTCGGTAATCTTCTGTGCCTTCATGAGGGCCGGAAGCTCGGGGGGAATCCCGGAGAGGGCAGATTTCCTTTCCACGCCCTTCTCCTGCTTCTTGATCTTCTCCCAGTTCTGCACCTGGGCCTCGCTGCTTTCGATGACTTCCTCACCGAAGACGTGGGGGTGACGGCGGATAAGCTTGTCATTGATGGCGTCAAGGACGTCGTCCATCGAGAACTCGCCCTTTTCCTCGGCGATGGCGGCATGGAATACGGGCTGCAGCAGCAGGTCGCCCAGTTCCTCCTTGAGGAGGGGGGTATCCTTGGCGTCTATCGCCTCGATGACCTCGTAGGCCTCTT
>NZ_JBXKJL010000324.1:0-2812 GCF_056994735.1 Geomonas sp. | reverse complement strand
ACTGGAGGGAGCCCTACCCCTTCTGCCTGAGCGCCTCCGCGTAGACCACACTCTTCGGCATCCCCGTTTCAGCAGTCACCTTCTTCACCGCATCCTTCAGGGAAAATTCTCCCGAACCGAGGTAGCGCGCAAGCAACTCCTCCATCTGCGGGGTGTCCGGCACTTCCGGCTGATCCGTAGGCGCCACCAGAATCGCCACCTCACCTCTGACCGCGGTCTGCTCCGCCCGCTCCAGGATGGAAGAGAGACTCCCCCTCATGAACTCCTCGTACATCTTGGTGATTTCCCGGGCGAGTACGATGTTGCGGTCCCCCAGGATCTCCAGCATGTCCCGCAGAGTCGTCAGGAGTCTCTTCGGAGCCTCATAGAAGATCAGCAGGCCCGGCACCGAGGCCAGATCCTGCAGCTTCTCCTTCCTCCTTCCCTGCCGGTTGGAAAGAAATCCCGCAAAAGTGAACAGATCAGATGGAAGCCCCGACGCCGAGAGGGCGGCAATTGCCGCGCAGGCGCCCGGGATCGGCACGACATGGTAACCCGCGGCCCAGGCATCGCGGACGATCTGGTAGCCGGGATCCGAGACGCAAGGAGTGCCGGCGTCGGTGACCAGGGCGACGTTCAAGCCTTTCCCCAGCTGGTCAAGGATGAAGTTCCCCTTCACATCCTTGTTGTGATCGAAGTACGAGGTAAGGGGCCTCGAGATGCCGAAATGGGTGAGGAGCTTCCTGGAGTGGCGGGTATCCTCCGCCGCGATCAGGTCGACCTCTTTCAGTATCCGCAAGGCGCGCAGCGTGATGTCTTCGAGGTTACCGATGGGAGTAGCTACGATATAGAGTGTTCCGGATGACATGGATTCAAAACCTGGGGCTAGGGGCTAGGGACAACAAGGGGCTAGGGGCTAGGGGCTAGGGGCTAGGGGCTAGGGACTGGAGACGGTGCCGCGTTTCCTTCCTGCCCTTATCAAAACGGGACTGGGGAGGAACGTAACGTACATGTCTCTGCCCTTTACTAGTCCCTAGTCCCCAGCCCCTAGTCCCTGCCTCTACTTCCCCCAGTCTCTGGCGTAGCGGAAGTCGCGGTCGATGGTCCTGTTGGAAACCTTGGCGATCACCGGGAGGCGGCGCTTGAAGTGCGAGCCCTGGACCTTCCGGTGGACGTTATCGATAAAGTGGGGATCGAAGCCTGCCTCTATCAGCTCGTCGCGGCTCATGCGCTGGTCGACCATCCGGTAAAGAAGCTCGTCTGCCTCACGATAGGTGAAACCGAGTTCCTGCTCGTCTGTCTGACCGGCCCAAAGGTCCGCGGAGGGCTTCTTCTCGATGACCTCGCGCGGCACGCCCATGGCCTCGGAGAGCTCCCACACCTGGCTCTTGTAGATGTCGCCGATCGGATTGAGGGCGCTGGCCATATCGCCGTGAAGGGTGCCGTACCCGAGGAGGAGCTCGGTCTTGTTGCTGGTGCCAAGGACCAAGCCACGCACTTCGGCGGAATGATCGTACAGTATGGTCATCCGCTCCCGAGCCATCTTGTTCCCCCGCCGCATATTATTGGCATCGGGAAAAAGATCGAAATAGGAATCCACCATCGGGGTTATTTCGATGACCTGGTAGTTGATCCCGAGCTTGTCAGCCACGAGCTTGGCATGGGCCTCGCTCTCGGGATTGCTGGTGCGATACGGCATGGTGTAGGCGTAGACGTTTTCCGGTCCCAGCGCCTCGGCGGCAATGAAGGCCACCAGGGCCGAGTCGATCCCTCCGGAGAGGCCCAGCACGCCCCTGTGCACGCCGACTTTCGTGACCTCGTCACGGACAAATCCGACAAGAATCTGGCGCAGCAGCGCCGTATTTACAGTAAGCGCGCCCATCAGCGAGAGTTCTCCCTGTCGATACGTTTGAGTTCCTTCAAAGTGATCACCATGTTCTCGTCCCGCATCATGGGTGAGAAGATACGCTCGCGCCGCAAGGCACCCTCGTCGATGGTGGCGACCACGAAATCTTCCTCAAGAATGTTTCCGCGATCGGTGACCTGCCCCGACGGCGCCACGATCTCCGAACCACCCCAGAAGTTGATCCCGTCCTCATATCCGACCCGGTTGCAGTAGAAGACCCGGCAGTTGAGGAACATGGCGGTGGTGGAGGTGAGCTTCTGCCATGCCGCTGACGAACCCAACTCCTCGGTCCCGCTTACCCCTCGGCCGGGGCTGGAGGAAAGGCAGATGAGAGTGGTGGCGTTGTCCATGGCCAGGATGTACGGGGCGGAGAGGTGCCACATGTCCTCGCAGATCAGGATGCCGAAGCGCCCAAAGCGGGTATCGAAGGCGCGGAAGCGGTCGCCACGAGCGAGGTAGCGCTGCTCGTCGAAGAGTCCATAGGTAGGGAGATAGACCTTCCTGTGCACGTGGCGAATCTCGCCATCCTCGAGGTAAACGGCGGAATTGAAAAAGCGGTAGTCGGCGGAAACCTCGACGAAGCCGATGGCGATGGAGATCTGCTTTGACAGGGCCTTCAGGGTCTCGATTTCAGGTGCATCGAGACGAAGCGCCACTTCGGGGACGAGGTCTTTCAGGAAGTAACCGGTAAGGGCCAGTTCGGGGAATACAATCAGGTCGGCACCCGCAGTTATTCCCTTCTCTATGGCTTCCTCGACAAGGGCCATATTGTCGCTCAGACAACCCAACTTCGGCTTGATCTGTGCCAGGGCGACGGTGAAATTCATGAGCTTCTCCGCGATTTTTTCTTCATTACTAGCACAGCCGCTATACCTTTTGCAAACCTTTCAGATGAAAAGCGGCTCTCGCTCGTTCGCTACGCTCACT
>NZ_JBXKJL010000323.1:0-1440 GCF_056994735.1 Geomonas sp. | reverse complement strand
CTGACCTGCCCCCGTGGATTATACCAAAACTTAAGTTAGAGTTGGGGTCGATGGAGATGCCCCCTTTTTTGGACCATTTTGAGTGAGAAAATTCGGCTTTTTTCCGATTAAAGGTTCATGGTATATTCTGCCTGTCCACCGGGAGGATAGGGCTCTGCTGGAGAGCAACCCGAGCGCCCGGTGGAGAAGCAGACGGATGGGCAGGGCCGAGGCCCTGCCCTTGGTTTTCCTGCCCATCCGGAGCTTCCAAAAGCGCTAAACTCCGGGGGTTCGGGGGCAGAGCCCCCGAGAGATAAGCGGCCGGCGTTTGATACCCCAGGCTGCTGTGCGGCCGCTGCTCGTTGTAGTGGCGGCGCCAAGTCTCGATCTTCTCTGTAGCATCTTCCAGGCTCAAAAACCAGTGCTCGTTCAAGCACTCTTGCCGAAACCGGCTGTTAAAAGATTCGATGAAGGCATTATCCGTGGGCTTGCCCGGCCGGGAGAAGTCCAGGACCACACCGTGGGCATAGGCCCAGAGGTCAACTTCCTTGGAGATAAACTCCGGGCCGTTGTCCACCCGGAGGCACTCCGGCACCCCATATTGGGCCACCGCCAGGTTGAGGGCCGTGACCACATCGTAGCCCCGGTAGCGGAAGCCCACCCCGATAAAGGGGCTAACACGGCTAACGTTATCGACTATCGTTAAGAGCCGGAGGCGCCGGCCATCGAAGAGTTCATCGGCCATAAAGTCCATGGACCAGGCTTGGTTGGGATGAGTGGCAGCCGTCCGGCCTTCCCGAAGCTTGGCACTGACCCGGCGCCGGGGTGGCTTGTGGCGCATCTGCAAACCTTCCAGACAATAGAGCCGATAGACTCGTTTGTGGTTAATTACCCAGCCCTCCCGCTGCAAGAGGGTATGTATCCGCCGGTAGCCATAGCGCACCCGGACCGTGGCAATCTCTTTGATCCGGTTTCTCAAGGGGGCCTGCTCAGCCTTGCGGGAACGGTAGTAAAGGGTGGCCCGGGGAGCGGCTAGGGTCTGGACCGCCCGCCGCACGCTCACCTGGTAGCAGAGGCACAGCAACTCCACCGTCTCCCGCCGTTGAGCAGGCCTCAGAGCTTTTTTCGGATCACCTCCTGGAGCATTTCCTTGTCCAGGGAGAGATCCGCCACCAGTCGACGCAGCCGGGCATTCTCCTCCTCCAGCTGCCGGAGCTTGCGGACCTCCGAGGGCATCAGCCCGCCAAACTTCTTCTTCCAGCGGTAAAAGGTCTGCTCACTGATGCCCATCTTGCGGGTCACCTCGCCTACCTGCGTCCCCTGCTCGGCCTGCTGCAGGGCAAAGGCAATCTGCTGCTCGCTAAATCGGGACCGCTTCATCGAGAAAATCCTCCTGCCAGATTTTTCTATCTTAGCAAAATTTTCTCATTATGAATGGTCCAGTTTCCGGGGAGCAGACCA
>NZ_JBXKJL010000322.1:0-5004 GCF_056994735.1 Geomonas sp. | reverse complement strand
AGGCGAAAACGGAGCGGCTGATTATCCCGGCGAGCTGGTCCCCGGCGAGGTAGCCGATCAGGCCGCCCACCAGGGATATGATCATGGTCTCGCCCAGGAAGATGGCGGCGATCTGGAAGCGATCGGCGCCGATCGTCTTCATGAGGGCGATCTCGGCGCTGCGCTCGGCCATGGAGGCCAGCAGACTGGACGAAACGGCGATGGCCGCGGAGCCGAGGGCGATGACGGTAAGGAGCAGCATCAGGCTGTCGAGTTTCTTGAGGAGGGCTCCCTCGGCGCTGGCGATCTGCCAGATCGGCTTGGCCCGGCTCCCGGCCATGACCTCTTCCAGGTTCTTGGCCACGGAGGTCACGTAGGCGGTGCAGTACCACTTCTCGTACTCTTCCTTGCTCATGGCGGCAGGGTCCTTCTTGCCGAAGGCGTCCATCGGCACGGTGAGCGCGCTGACCAGGACGCGGGAGACCGCGCCTCCCTTCTCCAGAAGCCCCTGCACCTCGGGCAGGGCCGCGAAGAACTGCTCCTCCTCGAACCCGCCGGTGGAAGCGATGCCGACCACCTTGAAACGTCGCGTTCTGGCTCCGGCCGCCGCGTCGACCTCGCTGCCGACGCCGACACCAAGCCTTCTGGCCAGGGCTGCCCCAACGACGGCCTCATCCCCGCTGTGCGGCCACCTTCCCGAGACCTCCCACCAGGGGGCGCAGACCTTGACACCCTGGATGGAGTCATCCTCCCCTTCCACCTGCAGGGTCTTGGCGAACCAGGTACCGGAGAGGACCGCGCGCTGTCGTCTCCCGCCGGTCGAGAAATCGGCAACCCCGAAGAGATAGGGGGCGAAGCCGACGATGTTGTGTTTCCAGAAGACCGTCTTCAGCTTCGGGAGGTCCTCCTCCCGGAGCGTTCCCTCGCCGGCCGCCGGCTCCAGCACGATGTTCGCGCCATAGCTGCGGAGTTCCAGGGCCATCTTGTGGGAGAGCTCCCCCGCGATGCCGAGGAAGGCGGTGGCGACAGCCGAGCCCATGATGATGGAGAGCAGGACCAGCAGGACGGCCTTGGGGCGTTTCAGGAAGGAATTCTTGAGGATGCGGATCAGCACCGGCCGGATTGCTCCTCGAGTTCGGCGCGCATATGCGGCGTCAGTCCCTCGCGCAGCATGTTCACCTTGAGCTTGAGCTTCCGCCAGGCACTTACCCCCCAGACCACCAGCACGACCATCAGCACGTGCTTCACCATCAACGCCGGCACCTGCTCTTTGTCGGCGAAATGGTTCCACTCGAAGCTCACGTAGAAGATGGTGCGAGGTATCCCGCCGAGGATGATCCACCAGAAGGCGAAGCGGAAGAACCTGACCATGATGCGGTGGGTCTTGAGGAAGAAGACCGTGGCGGTCGGTGTGTTGAGAGAGGCCTGCACCCGGTCCACCGCGTAGAGGCAGAAGGCGCTGGCGGCCATCATGGCGGTGGCCACGTCGTGGAAGTAGTTGTTCATCATCACCGCCACGCCCAGGCCCGGAGAGTGCTGGAGCAGCGAGGTAAGATACTGGTTGAATTCGTTCATCAAATCACTCCCTTTGCCTTCAGCTCCTCGCGCTCCCGCGCGAACTCCTTGAAGGCGCGTCCCTGAGGGTACTGGATCATCCACGAGGTGATGTGCGACATGGGAAAGCCGCGCCAGGAGATCTGTGGGATGCGCGACAGGATGCGCGGCATGGTGAAGAGCTCGGCCCGGAGCTTCACAATGGCGTCCTCCCGGAACTCCACGCTCATGGCGGGGTCGTCATGGGTGAAGACCGCATGGTTCCCGTCGAAGGAATCCCAGTCGTGTCCCTGGATCAGGTACGGCAGGTAGGTTTTGTAAAGCCCGGTCCCCGGGAAGGGGGTGGTCATGACGGGGTGGGCCGAGACCTTGAGCTCGTCGCAGAGCTTGATGATCCCCTCGTAGTCCGCCGGGGTGTCCTGGCGTCCGCCGATCATCATGAAGAGCATGACCTCGATGCCGTGGTCGCGGATCTTGCGGATGGCGTCGCGCCGCTGCCTCCCCTGCTTGCTGGTGGCCTTGTACTCCTCCAGGCTCCCGATGTTGTTCGATTCCCACCCCACCAGCACCGCGGTCAGCCCCGCCTTCCTGGCGTTGGTCAGAAGCTCGTGAGACCTCGGATGTTCCACCGAGACCAGGTCGCCGGAACCGAACCACGATTTCCCCCAAAGGCTCCTACCCATTTCGGCATAGAGCTCGATGGTGTAGTTCATGTTGACGCCCCAGACGTTGTCGTCGATCCCCCAGAAAAGCCGCCTCTTGCTGGCGGCGATCTCGTTGACCACCTCGTCGATGGGGCGCACCCGCACCTTGCCGCCGAAGAACTCGTGCACCGAGCAGAAGGTGCAGCGATGCGGGCAGCCGCGGGAGGTCTGGAAGTAGCCGTAGACGTAGTCGGTCTTCCACAGGCTGGTGACCGGGCGCGGCAGCCCGTTGAGCTCGGGGAAACCACCCTGGTAGACCGGCTTCAGCCTGCGCTTTGCCGCGTCCTCCAGGAGCTCTTTCCAGACCTCTTCCGCCTCGCCCAGCACGACGGCATCGGCGTGGCGGCCGGCCTCCTCGGGGAGCGCCGAGACGTGGATCCCGCCCAGGACCACCTGCTTTCCGGCGTCGCGCAGGCGCTTGGCCATGCGGTAGACCCAGGGCGCCTGCGGAGTGAGCACGGTGAAGGCGAAGAGATCGGCCTCGGAGGTATCGGGGCTCCACTCCTCCTTGTTGGCGTCGACCAGCACGATTTCGGTATCGGGTTTTAGCTGCAGGGTGAGACCGGCCAGATATTCCAGCACCGGGGGAGCGATGGGGAGCCCTTTGGACTTTTGTCCTTTCTCACCAAAAGGGGGGGAGACAATCATAAGCTTCATGAAGCTGTTCCTATTTCCGTAAAGCAGCGGCTAGGGCCGCGGTCCGTAAAATGGCGAGCCTCCGCAATATCTCATATACGGGTAGTTATTGCAACACGCATGGCGGGACGGAGCAACTCCCACTCATTAAGCACCTGTACCCGACGAAGGCTTTATCTTACGTGCCAACCATGCCCCGATGAACCTGCAGACGAGCTACGACCTGAAGATCACGGAAAAGGCTCTTGCACAGAGGATGCGCCAGGTGCAGCCGCTGTCACGAGCGGCGTAGCAGTGAAGCTAATTGTTTCTTGATCGATCTACAGCCTCTTGAAAAAGTGCCAGTCGCTCCTGATACTCCCTGGCAGCCTGCTCTTTTTCCAGTGAGTCGGTGACATCATTCACCTTTCGCAGTGCCAGCAGGAGGTCCCGGAAGGGTTCGCTCAAGTTATAGAAGCGGTAATTGCCCTTCACAAAAAAGCTGGCTGATTCTGCTCTCGATACGATCGCCGGATGTTCGAAGGCATAGCGCTCGTACTCGGAAGTGCTGACGAAATCGACCCCATCAAGTCCGAGGAGGTCGTTGAACATCGGCCCCCAAAAGCCTCTGGAACCGGTCATATTGATCATCCCTACCACCCCACCCCGCTCGATATCCTCCCGATTGGCGGCCAGAAACCCCGACTCGAGCCTCACGTTGTCACTACAGCTCTTCCACACCGCCTCCCGCTTCAGCACTTCAGAGCAGTTGATGATCAGCAGGGTCGCGACGACCCCGCCAAAGAGCATTCTTCCCCCGCAGCCACAGGAACCGTTTCCCACCTTTAGCTCTACGGACCTGAGAAAAGCTCCCACGAATATTGCCATCCCAACGGAACTGAGATAA
The DNA here is from genome assembly GCF_056994735.1 of Geomonas sp. Lineage (NCBI taxonomy): Bacteria > Pseudomonadati > Thermodesulfobacteriota > Desulfuromonadia > Geobacterales > Geobacteraceae > Geomonas > Geomonas sp. The sequence goes on along the minus strand of NZ_JBXKJL010000322.1, from coordinate 1,245 downwards.
AGCCGGTGGCTGGGGCTCGACAGCAGGTTGACGAAGGATGATGTGCAGAGTTTGAAATCGGTGGTGACCAACACAGGCAGGATCCCGACTGCGAGAAGGTACAACCCGAACATCTTGGCGCGGCCGGTTTCGGGGCTTCTGACAGCAAGAAAGAGGACGATCAGCAAAAGGACCAGCCCCGTTGCCAGGTAGAGGTTACCCGGCATCAGCCTCTCCGGGTAAAAGAGATCGTTTAGAGAGAGCACCAGGTTCCTGTAGTTGAGATGGAATCCACCAGATACTGGAGCCTTCTGGCTGACGGCAGTTATCACGGCGGCGAAATAGAGGAACGTGATGGAGAAGTAAGGGATGAGGTACTTGTAGCCATCCTTGAGAGAGCGCCGCTCAACCAGCAGGTAGCTTACAATGATGGGAACCACTGCCGGGGTTCCTTTGCAGCCGAGGGCGAGCAGATAGCAGACAACCGACAGTAGCAGCACCCTCCTCTCGCCGCCCTCCAGGAATTTTACGAAGAGGACGAGGGTCAGCAGGGTGAAGAAGACCCCGACTGTATCGACTGTGGCGGAGGGCCAGACCACGGCATCGACTGTGATGAAGGTGGTGGCGAAAAAGAGGCTGGAATATAAAGCGAGGGTCTCGTCGAGAATGTACCCGCGGACGAGGCGATATAAGAGAACGCTGTTGACGGCATGGATGACGATATCGACCAGCTGGAAATGGTAAAAGGAGAGACCGGATAAGGTGTAGGTTATCCAGAAGAGAAGATGGATGACGGGGTCGAAGTACAGACCGTCCAGCTTGAATATCTGCAGCGGGTCCAGGGTGAAGGTCTGCCCTTTGAACAGCCAGATGAAGTCGTCGAAGACGAAGTAATGATCCAGCGAGCTCCGGTACAACAGGAAGACGAAGAGCGGCGGAAGCAACCAGAGGTACTTTTTCACAAAACTGCGCATCGAATTCAATCCCATGAAGACTGTAGGCGGTCAGCCGATGGGTGCACCTGCTTCGGCGGCTAGCGCGCCTCTTCCAGTTCCTTCAGCATGGTGCAGGCGTCGGCGTCGCTGAGCTCGCATCCCTTCCGGAAATCAGCTACGGCATGCTCCTTATCGCCGCCCTGATTGTAAACCATGCCGCGCGTGACGTAGCCGCTCCCGTCCCGGGGAGCGATCTCGATGGCCCGGCTGAAGTCGGCCAGGGCGAGGTCCCGCTTCTCCTGCTGGAGATAGACGAAGCCGCGCTTGAGGT
>NZ_JBXKJL010000321.1:0-9045 GCF_056994735.1 Geomonas sp. | reverse complement strand
CGTTGCGCGCGGCTGATAACAGCCCGCTATAACCAATTTTATCGCCACACCTTCACGGCATTCTATTGAAAAATAACCATCACAAAAGCACTTAGCGCGCTCACGAAGAAAGATAAAAAAATTCTTGCATAAAAACAAAATATTGTTATATTTGGTCAACGTCGACGCCAACCCGTTACACCGTGAAAGTAGATAAGCCAGCACCTGGTGGTTCTGTAACAAGAGGTAGCCCATGCACCATTTCGAGACCAAGTACCCCATTTTAAATGTCAGAAAGGCGTTGGAACTGCTTGAGAAACTGGCGGAAAGCGCCGAGGATCTCCCGCTGCAAACTCTTGCAGACAGTATCGGGTACAGCCGCAACAAGACTTACCGGCTGCTTGCCACCCTTAGCGAGAAGGAGTTGGTGGATCGTGATCCGATCTCCGGTGCCTACCAACTCGGCGCCAGGGCCATCGCGCTGGGCCGCAAGCTTGCCGACAGTTCGAATGTTGCCAGAGAGACCAAACAGATCCTCCGGGAGCCGACGGACGGCTCGAGTCTCGTCACCTACGCCCACCCGATTCTGGAGGAGTTGGCCCGAAAACATGGCGAAGCTGTCTACATGACCGTCATCAAGGACAACGAGGTGCTGTTCCTCAACATGGTCGATTCTCTTCAGCCGGTTAAGGCGCAACCTCTCATCGGGAGAAAGTTCCCTTTCTTCACCAACGCTGCCGGGAAGGTCATGAAGGCCGTCGATTCGTGGGACTTGCTGGAAAGGTTGTGCAGAAGGGACAACAAGCGCTGCAAGCCAGCGGACCTGGAAAAGTTGGCAAGAGAATTACAGCAGATAAGAAACACCGGGGTTGCCGTCGATAACGGCGGACTGGGGGACGGCATCATAACCGTCGCCGTCGCTGTCAGAGATTATGCAGGGAAAGTCGTGGGTGCCATAACGCTGCTGGGCCCGTCGGTCCGACTGCTGGCCGAGCGCATCGAGAACGAGATCATCCCTTCGCTCCAGGAGGGCGCTGGCCTCCTTTCCGCCAGATTCGGCTATCTACCCGCGTGACCCCAACTTCTATAGAAACGAGGCGTTCCATCAAGCTGCGCATTCTTCAATAAGAGGAGGAAACAAACCATGGCAGAAAAACGGTACGACTGGTCAGCGATTGCCAGAAACCCGAAGTTCGTGGAGCTTCATCACAAGAAGACGGCCTTCCTGTTCGGCTGGTGGATCTTCTCCTGCGTCTACTACTTCCTGCTCCCCATCGGGGCGGCCTACACGCCGGCGATCTTCAAGGTCAAGATCCTGGGGTCGATCAACTTCGGTTACATGTTCGCCCTCTCCCAGTTTTTCGTATCCTGGGGGATCGCCCTCTACTACTCCCACGTCGCCAACAAGGACTTCGACAGGCTCACCCGTGAGCTGATCGACGAATTACATCTCTAGCAAAGGAGGATACGACATGACCATGAAGAAATTAATCATCGCCGCAAGCATGGCTCTTACTTTTGCCGCAACCGCCTTTGCTGCAGAGCCGACCAAAGCGACCGCCCCCGCAGGCGGAGCACCCGCCGTGAGCGCCCCCGCCGCTGCTCCGGCCACCCCGGCCGCACCGGCCATGGCAGCGACCGCACAGAAGGCGGCCGCTCCCGAGGCAGCCAAAGCGGCCGAGCCGAAAACCGAACTCAAGACCAACAAGACCATCACCATCGGCCTGTTCGCCATCATCATCGGCATCACCATGGGCGTCGTCGTCTGGGCCGCCAAGCAGACCAAGACGGCAGCCGACTTCTACGCCGCAGGCGGCGGCATCACGGGAACCCAGAACGGCTGGGCCATCGCCGGCGACTACATGTCGGCAGCCTCCTTCCTCGGTATCTCCGGCCTCATCTCGCTGTACGGCTATGACGGTTTCATGTACTCGGTCGGCTGGCTCGTCGCCTACATCACCGTTCTCTTGATCGTGGCCGAGCCGTGCCGCAACGCCGGCAAGTACACCCTGGGCGACATCCTCTCCTTCAGGACCTCGCCCAAGCCGGTCCGCGCCTTCGCCGCCATCTCCACCGTTTCGGTCTCCACCTTCTACCTCACCGCACAGATGGTCGGCGCAGGAAAGCTGATGGCCCTGCTGATAGGGATCCCCTACAAGACCTCCATCATCGGCGTCGGCGTCCTCATGGTCGGCTACGTCGTCTTCGGCGGCATGACCGCCACCACCTGGGTACAGATCATCAAGGCCGGCCTCCTCATGTCGGGCGCAATCCTCCTCTCCATCATGGTCATGGCTAAGGCAGGCTTCAACCCGGTAGGCTTCTTCGACATCATCGTCAACAACCCGAACATCCAGGATCACGTCTCCAAGCTGGCGCTGAAAGACGGCGTCATCATCAGCGGCATTGAGGCAGGACAGCGCTTCCTTGAGCCGGGCCTCTACATGAAGAACCCGCTTGACCAGATCTCCCTCGGCATGGCCCTCGTCTTCGGTACCGCCGGCATGCCGCACATCCTGATGCGCTTCTTCACCGTCCCGACCGCCCAGGCCGCCAGGAAGTCCGTTATCATCGCCATGTTCATCATCGGCGGCTTCTACGTCCTGACCACCCTGCTCGGCTTCGGCGCCGCCATCAACCTGACCCCGCAGGCGATCACCGCAGTCGACGCCGGCGGCAACATGGCTACCCTGATGCTGGCCCAGCAGATGGGCGCCGACGTGGCACCGATACTCGGCGACATCTTCCTGGCCTTCCTCTGCGCCGTAGCCTTCGCCACCATCCTCGCCGTCGTCTCCGGCCTGGTGCTGGCGGCCTCCGCAGCTATCGCTCACGACATCTACGTGAACGTGATCAAGGACGGCCACGCCGATCAGCACGAGCAGGTCTTCGCTGCCCGCGTGACCTCCTTCGTGGTCGGCGCCTGCGGCATCCTCATCGGCATCGCCGCCGAGAAGCAGAACGTTGCCCACCTGGTGGCACTGGCCTTCGCAGTCGCCTCCTCCGGCAACCTCCCGGTCGTCGTGCTCTCGCTCTTCTGGCGCAAGTTCAACACCGCCGGCGTCATCTCCGGCCTGGTGGTCGGCACCGTGGTCTCCATCGCGCTGGTGCTGGTATCCCCGAACATGACCTACCCGAAAGTGGTGGCAGCCGGCGCCAAGAAGGTAGTCGTCGCCCTCGAGAAGAAACAGGCTGCTCTTCCCGCCGGTGCAACCCTGAGCGAGAAGGACACCAAGGCTCTCGCCAAGGCGAAAGACGAGTCCAAGCAGGACGGCACCTCCCTCGTCGGCCTGGAGAAGCCGCTCTTCACCCTCAAGAACCCGGGCATCGTCTCCATTCCGCTGGGCTTCCTGGCCGCCATCCTGGGCGCCCTGGCCTTCCCCAGCAGGCGCTCCGAGGAGATGTTCGACGAGGTCTACGTCCGCCAGAACACCGGTATAGGCATGGCCAAGGCTGTCGAGCACTAGGAACCAAATTCGCAAGCGACAGAAGATGGGGAAGGGAAACCTTCCCCATTTTTTGTGCCCTCTCCACATCGCTGCGCAGCAGGGGTGAAGACAAACAGTTTTACAAATTAGAATTTTTATGTAGAATCATCCCGAACCGACCGCAGCCTCCTTGGAGCAGCCATGCCGCACCAGATCTTCCCGCCCGAAATAAGCGACGCCGAACTCCTCCAGGAGTTGATGGGGCGGGTCCACGCCTATCTGCCCCTTCTCGAGAGGGAGGAGATCGGGGAGCTGCTGCAGGCACTGAAGAGGAACGCGGAAGAGGAACTCCAGGATATCAGCACCTTCACCCGCCGCGAAGACGAGCTCCTCCGGGCCATACCAGAGAGCAGCTACCTGTCCCTGGCACGGCTCCATGAAGAGTTGAACGCGCTGGAAATGGAGCGATTCCTACGGTTTTACTCGGTCCCCGCCCTGCACGAGAACTGCACCTCCTACCGTGACGCCCTGGCCGGCCGGGCCCTCGCCCTGGTGCAGGAGGAGATGCCGCACCCACCCCCTCTCCCCTTCGCCCTGATCAGCATGGGGAGCGACGGCAGGGAAGAACAGACCCTCATCACGGACCAGGACTACCTGATCGTCTACGGTGACGACAGCTCCGATGAGGACGACCGCTACTTCGAAGCCCTGTCGCATCTGCTGGTGGAAAGGCTGGCGGAGATCGGCTTCAAGAAGTGCACCGGCGACATCATGCCGTCCAACGAGAAATGGCGCGGCTCGCTGTCGCACTGGCAGCGCCGCCTCCTCTCCATCGTGCGCTACGAGGTGGAGGACTACGGCAAGAACGTGATGGACCTCATCGTCATCTCGGACGCCCGCTATGTGGCTGGTGACCGGGAACTGGCGGAAGAACTGATCAGCCGGATCAGGACCCTGGAGCAGGATTATTTCCAGGCACTCTGGGGGATGGCCAAGGCGGCCACGGAGATGAGGCTGGCCTTGGGCTTCCTGAAGAAGATCTGGACCGAGGGGAGCGGCGAGCACAAGGGGGAATTCAACGTCAAGCTCCTGGCCTGGGCGCCGCTGGTGATGAACGTGAGGATCCTGGCCATCAACCAGGGTATCCCGGCGACCTCGACGGTGAAGCGCATCGAGCTGTTGGAGCGGGAGCGGAGCTTCTCACCGGCTACGGCCCGTGGTCTGATCGAGGCCTACCGGATTCTGACCAAGCATCGCATCCTGCTCCAGATCAAGGTCATCAAGGGGATACAGGACGACGCCTACTACCTCAACCCGTACTCGCTCCCGAGCGAGGAGCGGGAAAAGATCAGGCACGCCCTGCTGCTGGTCGAAGACCTGCAGAAGATCATCCACACCAACTTCTCCATCATGTAACCTCTTCCGGGTCGAGAGAGTCTCGGTCCAGCCTTTGACGTCAACAGGAAGGAAGCGCAGCGACCCTGAAGGAGGACATCATGAGCCACCAGAACAAGCGCTACCAGGTCAATCTCTTCCGTCCCAAGATGGGGCACATGCGGGACGAGGTGATCATCATCTTCGCCATCCTCTTCGGCTGGGCCGTCTGCACCTTCGGCTTCCAGATCCTGCTCGCACTCTGTCGCGGTACCGGTGCCGGGCAGCTCTTGACCGGGCTCTCCCTCTTCGGGCTGCCGCTGCACTTCTGGTTCACCGGCCAGTTCCTGCCCCTTTGGTTCATCGTTCTGTGCGTGATCTTCAACCTCTACATCGACCGGATCACCGAATACCACAGCCGCAGGAGAGATCGAAGCTATGAATGATTCGACATGGTCCATCCTGGTCGTCCTCTGCGTCCTGGTCTCCTTCCTCGTGGTGGGGCTGAGGCAGAAGTCGAGGGACAACATCGAGTACGGCTTCGGCGGGCGCTACACGGGAAGGATCGGCGGCGGCGCGGCCATCGCCAGCAACTGGATGAGCGCCGCCAGCCTGATGGGCCTCGCCGGCCTCATCTACCTGCAAGGGTACCAGGCGCTGGCCTACGTCATCGGCTGGACGGGCGGGTACGTCCTGCTGCTGGTGCTCCTCGCCAGCCAGATACGCCGCTTCGGCAAATTCACCGCCCCCGACTTCGTGGGCGAGCGTTACGGCTCCTCGGCCGCCCGCCTGATCGCCGCCGTCATTTCCATCACCATCTCCGTCATCTACTGCGTGGCCCAGTTCAAGGGGATCGGCATGGTCTTCTCCTTCATGCTGGGGATCGATTACCGGCACGGGGTGATCTACGGCGCGCTGGCCGTGGTCTCCTACCTGGTCATTTCCGGGGCACTCGGGGTGCCGCGCAACCAGCAGCTCCTCTATTTCGTGATCGTGGTCTCCTTCATACTGCCGCTCATGTGGCTGGCCCGCAAACTGGGATACTTCTGGCTCCTCCCCCAGTTCGGCTACGGCGAGGCCATCGGAGACCTGACCCGGCGTTTCAACATCGACCTCACCTCCCCCTTCACCCACGGAACGCTCTTTAGCTGGTGCGCCCTCTGCTTCACCCTCATGGTCGGGACCGCGGGGCTGCCGCACGTGCTGTCGCGCTTCTACACCGTGCCCAACATCAGGGACGCGCGCTGGAGCGTGGTCTGGGGGCTTTTCTTCATCGCCTTGGTCTACTGGTCGGCCCCCGCCTTCGCGGTTTTCGGGAGGTTGCTGGATGCCCAAAATGGGCAGACGCAGCCGCTGCCGGCCATGGCGGACATCGTGATCCTGAAAACGGCGGTCATGGCAGGAATCCCGGGCTGGCTGGTGGGAGTGTTGGCAGCCGGGGCACTGAGCGCCGCCTTCTTCACCGTTGCCGGCCTGTTGATGACCGGTGCGGCATCGATCTCCTACGACATCTTCTACAGCCTCCTCAATCCGCGCGCCAGCGAGTCCGCCAGGATGAACGTCGCCAAGGGTGGATCGCTGGTGCTGGCGGCGGTGGTGCTACTGCTGGCCCTCGACCCTCCGGGCCTGATAGCGGAGATCACGGCCGTTGCCTTCGCGCTGGCCGGAAATACCATCTTCCCCCTTTTCCTGCTGGGGATCTGGTGGGAGCGGGCCAACCGCGAGGGGGCCATAGCTGGGATGCTGACCGGAGTCCTCTGTACCTTCGCCGAACCTCTTTTCGGTGGCGTTCTGCCCCAGGCCTCGGCCTGGTTCCCCATTACCTCGTCCGCGCTCTGCGGGGCACCGCTGGTCATCTGCGTCATCATCGCCGTCTCGCTGGTGACCCCGCCGCCGCCGGAAGAGATGAGAAGATTTCTGCAGGAGGAGGTACACGGGTACCTCGACTAGCCGGTATGGAGTTTCCCGTCGCACCCCGCCCCCCTCCCTTGACGGGCCTGCTCGCTGTAGCGCTTCGGCGCGCAAGCGGGAGGGGGGGGTGAAGCTGCCAACACGTTAAAATGAGGAACGTTCCCCCACCCCCTGCCCCCTCCCGCAAGGGGAGGGGCGACGCGGGGACGCGGTAGTGGTGTAATTCAACTTTCTGGAGCGATCCATGCCGATGCTGTTGGGAACCAAGGGGAAGGATATCCTCGCGTGGCGCGCCAGTTCCGAACTGATCGCGTCGCTTAAGGACAGTTTCGCCCACAAGTGGGGCCGCAGTTCGTCCAGGGAGGCGGAGGCACTGCTAAAGCGGTTCATCGAGGCCCTGGGCGATGAACTGGACTACGAGACCGAGCTGCTGCGGGAGGTCTCGACCCTTGACGAGGGTATCTACGATGCCCGCTCTCCGGTGGAACTGTCACCGATTCTGGCGCGTTACCGGGAGGTGGTCTCGGCTCATTTCCGCCGCCGGCGGTCGGTACTGGCGCTGTGCAGCATCTGCAACAAGTTGCATGACCGCACAGCCTCGAAGGCGCTCTCCCTTGCCCACGAGCGCATGCTGCAGCTTGGCCAGGGGAGCGGCCCCCTGCACGCCCTCATGGTCTGCGGAGACCGCGGGCGCGGCGAACAGACCCTCCGCAGCGAAAACCGCTACCTGCTGCTGCACGAGGAGGACAATCCACGCTCCCTCCTTTTCAGCAGACAACTTTCCGCCTCCCTCAAGGATGCCGGACTCCTCGGCAACGAGGGGATGTTCTGGCACGGTTCGCTCGCCAGGTGGCGGGACCTCTTGGTAGGGAGCCGGGGAGAGAGCGCGGGGCGGGAGTCATCCCCTTTCCAGGACGGGCAGGGGGGGGTGTCGGAGTGGGAATGGCGCCTGGAGGCGATGAGCGATCTCTCCTTCATCTACGGCGACCAGCAGCTTGCTGCCGCGGCGCTCGAGTCGGCGGCCAAGTCGTTGCTGGAGGAACGAAACCGTGCGCCGTTCGTGCAGCTTGCCCGCCGCGTGATCACCATGCCGCTGGCCCTGGGGCGATTCGGGCGCTGGCGGCTGGAGCGGGACGGCGAGCACCGGGGAGAGCTGAACCTGCAGACCTTGGCTATCGATCCGCTGGTCATGATCGTGCGAGTGCTGGCGGTGCAGGCGGGAATCGGCTCCGGGGGAACCATCGCCAGGATCCAGGCGCTCCTGGAAAAGGGCATTCTCTCCGTGGAGCTCTCGGAGCGGCTGCTGAAGGCTTATCAGTGCCTGATGCAGTTGAGGATCCTCAGCGAGATACAGACGGAGCAGTGCGGCGCCTACTGCAGCATAGAGGGACTTGAGCTGGACGAGGATGAGCGACTGCGGGCGTCGCTCGACACGGTTTTGAACCTGCAGAAGATCGCGTACCAGAGAATGGTCGAACTGGGATAGGAATTATGAGAATTTCGATCTCGGCAGGGACACTCTTCATCTTTCCGCTGGAAAAGGTCTTCGAGATCGCGGCGGAAGTGGGATTCGACGGGGTGGAGCTGGTCATCAACGAAGAATTCCAGAAGGTGAACTCGCGCCGGCTGATCAACAGGCTGGCCGAGACGCTGCCCATCATCTCCATGCACGCCCCCTTCATGCCGCTGGACGGCTGGGGGAGCCAGATCGACTCGCTCAAGCGATGCGTCGACATCGCAGGAGACTGCGGGATCGGCCTGGTCAATTTCCATCCCCCATCCTGGCTCGGATTCGAGATCGGCTACTGGCGCTGGCTGTACCGGATTCATGATTTTCAGAAGGAGATCGGGGGGAACGAGGTGGCCGTGACCCTGGAGAACATGCCCTGGACGGGGAAGTACCGGATCAACGGCTACATCCTGTCAGAGACCCAGAAGATGATCGAGTTCCTCCAGGAGAGAAACCTCTACCTGACCTTTGACTGCACCCACATGGGGTCCGGGAAGGCCAACTTCATCAACGACTTCTACCTCTGCTACAACAGCGGAAGGATCAGGAACATCCATTTTTCCGACTACGGCCACGGCCGGCAGCACCTGCTCCCGGGCCACGGCATCCTCCCCCTCACCCGCTTCCTGGACCACCTGAGGAACACCGCCTATAACGAGGTGCTGACCCTCGAACTCTCCCCCTACGAGTTTCCCAAGGGGGAGCAGATCATCGTCGAGAGCCTGAAGGAGATCCTGGCCTACCTGCGGGGGGAAACCGCCAAGGCTCCCCTCTCCGAGTCCCATCAAGCACACCCTTCCGCAAGCTAGTATAAGCAGCCGCTGGATGGGAGCGTTGAGCCGG
>NZ_JBXKJL010000320.1:0-2921 GCF_056994735.1 Geomonas sp. | reverse complement strand
TGGGAAAGGCTTAATCACATTTTTATCTGTGTGTATCAGATGGAACCTGATTTAAAGGTTTGGAAAGGCTTTATCAGATTTTTATCCGCAGTTATCAGATTTGATCCGCGAGCCCGCTTTGAAGGAGAGCGACTATGGGTGAACCTCAGGAGACAGTGCCGGTTGAGAAGTGCGATCTGGTCGGGATGGTGGCCGAGCTTTTCGCCGAGGGGCACCGGCTGGTCCAGATCGGCTGCTCGACGCTGCCGGGCTCCTACGAAATCACCTATTCGTTCGACCGAGAGTACCGCTTAAAAAACCTGAGGATAACCGTCACGCCGGATGAGGCAGTCCCGAGCATCAGCGTGATCTACCCCAACGCCTTCCTGTACGAGAACGAGATCCACGACCTTTTCGGAGTCGTCATCACCCATATCGCGGTCGATTACCGGGGCACCCTCTACCGGACCGCGCTCAGCACACCTTTCAGCATCGACAACGTCAAGCTGCCGGAAGCTTCGAAGCTTTCCAAAGCCCCCTCCCCTCCTGAAAAAAACAGAGGAAACCATGGCCCGTAGAAACGTCATCCCCCTCGGACCTCAGCACCCGGTACTCCCCGAGCCGATCCACTTCGACCTGGTGACCGAAGACGAAAGGGTTATCGACGCCTTCCCCTCGATAAGCTACGTCCACCGCGGCCTGGAGCGCCTGGTCGAGAAGCGCGATTTCATCGACTTCACCTACGTGGCCGACCGCATCTGCGGCCTCTGCAGTTTCATGCACTCCCTCGGTTACTGCCAGGCGGTGGAGGAGATCATGGGGATCGAGGTGCCGCGGCGCGCCCTCTTCCTCCGAACCATCTGGGCGGAGCTCTCCCGGATCCACAGCCATATCTTCTGGCTGGGGATCGCCGCCGACGCCTTCGGTTTCGAGAGCCTCTTCATGCAGGCGTTGCGTCTGCGGGAGCCGGTGCTCGACATCTTCGAGGAGACCACGGGGGCGAGGGTCATCCTCGGAGTCTGCAAGGTGGGCGGGGTGCGCCGAGACATCGATGCCGACACCCTGAAGACGATCGTCAAGCGCCTGGCCGTCCTGAAGGCGGACCTGGAGGAACTCTGCCAGGTCTTTATCGACGATTACTCGGTGAGGCACAGGCTGTCGGGCGTCGGCTTCATCTCGCGGGAGGACGCCTATACGCTCGGCTGCGTGGGACCTATGGCCCGGGCCAGTGGCCTCGCCATCGACATGCGGGTCCTGGGCTATGCCGCGTACAAGTACCTGGAAGTGGAACCGGTGGTGGAGAAGGATGGAGACTGCTATGCCCGCTGCCTGGTGCGCATCCGCGAAATCTTCCACTCCATGGACCTGATCCGCCAGGGGGTGGAGAAGATCGCCGACGGGCCGGTTGAGGTGAAGGTGACCGGGGCGCCGGATGGCGAGTACTATTCGCGGGTCGAGCAGCCAAGGGGCGAGGTGATTCATTACGTCAAGGGAAACGGCGCCAGGTTCCTGCAGCGGTTCCGGGTGCGAGTCCCCACCTTCAGCAACCTTCCGGCCATGATCAAGGTTCTCAAGGGGTGCGAGGTCGCCGATGTGCCGAACATCATCTTGACCCTGGACCCGTGCATCAGCTGCACGGAGCGGTGAGGCGGGTCGCAACCGAGCATCTGCGCCGCCGTCATCCTCGATGGCGAGCCGCCGGGAGCGGGAAATGAAGATGTTCACCATGATGAAGACGATCACGAAGAACGTGGCCAAAGGTCCCGCCACCCTCATGTATCCCCAGCGGGCGCGGGTATATCCCAGCATCACCAGGGGGAGCATCGAAAACGACATCGGGAAATGCATCTTTTGCGGTCTTTGCGGCAAACGGTGCCCGACATACGCCATCATCGTCACCAAGGAAAAGAGGGAGTGGCAGATAGACCGGCTGAAATGCTGCACCTGCAACCTGTGCGTCGATGTCTGCCCCGTCAAATGCCTCTCTACCGCAAATCAGTATGCTCCGCCGGTCACCGCCAGGGGGATGGGGATCCACGAAGAACGTGTCGCCAACGCGCCTGCGGCAGGCACAGAGCCGGGACGGGCGGATGAGTAGCGCGCGAAATTCACGGAGGAATAGGATACCCGGGCACTGCTGGGTCAACGCTCAACCATCTTGGAGAGAACCATGAGCTCAACCACCGTTGCCTTGTTCGCTTTTGTCTGCATCTTCGGCGGAGCGCTGCTCGGCCTGCTCCTGCGTGCTTTTTTGCCTGAGCACCACCTAAGCGACGATGCGCGGGACGTGGTGAAGCTGGGGATCGGGCTCATCGCAACGCTGGCCGCTCTTGTCCTCGGCCTGCTGGTCAGCACAGCAAAAAATTCATTGGATGTCATGCAGTCCGAGCTAGTCCAAAGCGGCGCGAAGATCATCATGCTGGACCGGACCCTGGCCAACTACGGGCCGGAAACGAAGGATATTCGCGACCGCCTGCGTTTCAGCTTGGCCGCCGCCATCACTCTTGTCTGGCCCGAGGATAAGACCCGGCCGGCGCAAACGGACAATGCGTGGGTGGCATCGCAGTTGGAAAAAATGCCAGGGAAACTGCGGGAACTGTCGCCGCGCAACGACTCCCAGCGCGCGCTTCAGGCACAGGCCCTCCAGGGGATCGCTGACCTGGCCCAATCACGCTGGCTGCTGATCGAGCAGATCCAGAACCCGCTGCCGAAAGCGTTCCTGTACGTCCTGCTGTTCTGGCTCACCACGCTCTTTATCGGTTTTGGGATTTTGGCGCCCCGCAATGCCACGGTGATAGCGGTGTTACTTATTTGCGCGGTATCGGTATCGGGGGCGATTTTTATTATCCTGGAGATGAACACCCCCCTCACCGGGATGATCAAGGTTTCCAATGCCCCCTTGCGGAAAGCACTGGACCACCTTGGCAAGTAGCATCCTCGGC
>NZ_JBXKJL010000319.1:0-4538 GCF_056994735.1 Geomonas sp. | reverse complement strand
AAATTAAGGCCAAGGTTCGGTAAATCACTGGTGAGAAGACGGAGAGGGTGACTGCGGGGCCGCCGTCAGGTCATAACACCCCCTTCGTGAATCAGCGTGAACCCCTGCTAATTGCCCATTGAAGCCGTTGAAATTGCTGGGAATGGGCGACCGTGAGCCTCTCGATCGCTGTCGTCGGAACCAGTTCCTTCAGCATAAAAATCGGCCGGGGCGAGTGTTGGCATCCGGGTTGCTAATTAGAATCCCAATCGTCTTGCTTTAGGTGAAAAAATTTGCCGCCGACCTTGCAGGGAGTCTTCTGAGTAGCGAGCTTCCCGCAGGTCAAAAGGAGGGAGGGGACACAAGGATTTCAGTAACTGGCAGAAAGGTAGTAGTTGGTAACTGGAAAGTAGCAGAATTTGGCAGATTGGCTGGCTGTAACTGGTGTTAACAATGCAATCCAACAACAAGGGATGCAATCCAACAAACAAGGAGAACAAGATGAAAAAGGTTTTAACCGCAGTATGCATCGCTTCCGTGATGGCTTCGACGACCGCTTTCGCTCTCACCTTCACCGGCACCAACGTCCCCAAGGCCGGGGTTGTCGGTTCCAAGCACAACATGAACAGCTACACTGAGAACACCAAGGACCCGGAAGGCCGCGTCTGCGCATTCTGCCACACCCCGCACCACGCTCTTTCCGACACCACCTCCCAGGGCCTTGCTGACTACCTCCCGCTGTGGTCCCACAAAATCACCACCCAGGAGAGCTTCGTTCCCTACTTCTCCCCGACCGTCAACGTCACCATCACCAACCCGCTCACCGGCCCGACCATCCTCTGCATGAGCTGCCACGACGGCGTGATCGCAGTTGACGAGCACTACAACAACGGCCTCACCACCAACAAGCTTGCTGACGACAACTTCGGCGGCACCGCTATCGGTCTGGCCAACAAGGTTGGCGCACCGGGTGCTAACAACCTGTCCAACGACCACCCGATCGGGTTCCTCTACTCTGAGGCTCTTACCAACCACCCGGGCGACCTGCAGCCGGAGACCGCTACCTTCAACGGCGGCACCAAGAAGATCCAGGATCAGCTGACCGCCGGCGCTTTCACCTGCGCTACCTGCCACGACGTCCACAACAAGGATAACGTTGCCAGCACCTACCCGGGTTCTTCCCGTAACTACTTCCTGCTCGGCGACAACAATGGCTCGGCATTCTGCCTCTCCTGCCACATCAAGTAATTAACCGGCAGTGACCCACACGGGTGAGAGTCCGGGGCCTCGTGCCCCGGGCCCTCACCTTTAATTTTATCCTAATTTGTTATTCTAATGAAAGGAGTACCAATGCTAAGGAAACTCGTGCTAACAGCAGCGCTAGTTCTCAGCGTGCCGGCATTCGCGAACGCAACATGGTTCGTTTCGGCATCGACCTCCGGGAGCGGCACCATCACCAGCCCCGACGTTGTGGCAGGTACCGGTCTGAACGCCATACCCGACACCACCCTCACCGAGACCTTCACGGTAACCCCGGGAGCTGGTAACGCAATCACCGCAGTTCGTCTCAACGGCATGGCCCTTACCGCCACCTCCCCCGGCGTTTACACCATCAACAAGTCGAGGAGCAGCCAGTACGTCACTGCCTACTTCGCAATCGTCAAGGCGACTGTGAATGCCTCCGTCGTCGGCGCCGGCGCCATCGTGCCGACCACCCCGACGCTGACCACCGGCGCGGACTACACGGTAAAGATCAAGCCGAATACCGGCAACGCGATCACCAGCGTTGTGGTTGACGGTGTCGACAAGGGCGCCATCACCACCTGGACCTGGCCCGCAATTTCCGGCCCGCACACCATCGTGGCTAACTTCGCATTCGCGCCGTCGGTCACCGCCACCGTGAACGCCACCGGTACCCTGGTTGCCGGCAACGCCGTTACCCTCAGCGGCGTCGCCTCCACCAACGACACCGGCTTCGCCAGCTACTCCTTCCTGGTGAACGGTTCGACCACCGGCGTGACCCAGGCCAGCCCGACCGCCACCACGGCGACCTTCACCCCGACTGCACCGGGCACCTACGTCGTGACCTTCACCGCCAACACGGTGAACGGCGGCACCGGTTCCGTCACCAGCAATGTCGCCATCCTGAGCACCGCAGTCGCCGCCTACAACGGTTGCGTAAACTGCCATGCCAGCAGGGACACCCAGGTAGTCAACGACTTCACCGCCTCCAAGCACTGGAACAACCTGCGCAACCTGGGTGACTCCGCAGTTGCCGGCGACCAGAAGGCCACTTGCTCCACCAACAAGTGCCACTTCCGGGCTACCGCCTCCAACGCCAACGCCTGCAACACCTGCCACTCCGACGGCCTCAACGCGGACGGCACCTTCAAGGCTGCCTACACCGTCGGCGGCTTCGACGGCATGAACTCCTACCAGGCGACTGCAGCAGCCACCTGCTTCAGCTGCCACTCCGGAGGCAAGCACGGCGCCCCCACCGACAACTTCAAGAAGTCCAGCCACTACAACGGCGACCACGCCAAGCTGTACTACCAGATGGACGTGAAGGCCTGCGTGGCTTGCCACAGCGCTCACCTTCCGGAGTCCGTTACCTACGACGTGTGCCTCAACTGCCACAAGCCGGGTACCCCCTACTCCATCTACAGCTCCAACATGGTCGGCAAGGCCCCGCACTTCGGCGGCCCGATTGACCAGTTCAACACCCAGGCTTCCTTCACCGGCGGCGGCGCTACCTGCGCAGACTGCCACGGCCACAACAACACCATCAACGCCGGCTGGGCTGCAGGCGGCCACGGCGACGTCAAGGGTCTTCCCTGGGTCTCCGACTCCGGCCACACCTGGGACAACCAGGGCCCGGCTACCAACGGGGTTTCCTTCCAGAACTCCCCGCAGCAGACCAACTGCGTCCGTTGCCACACCGCCAATGGCTTCGCCAAGTTCGTCGATTCCGGCTTCGTGAACATCGACAAGAACTACCAGGCTGACGGCGTAACCGTCTCCAAGCAGTCCGCTCCGCTTACCTGCAACGGCTGCCACCTCAACCCGGACAACAGGGCTGCTAACGGTTACACCAACCAGGGTCTGCGTATTGCCAACTTCACCACCGCTTCCCACGGCACCAAAGGCTACAAGGCTCTGTGGGGCTACTCCACCGCCACCATCGCCAAGAAGAAGATCGTCACCAGCATCCAGCTGGCCGACAACCGCGAGTCCAACATCTGCATGCCTTGCCACGCTCAGCGCGCTTCCGGCCAGGAGATCAAGGACCTCTTCGCAGCTCCGGCATTCAAGCAGTACTCCATTGGCTCCAACATCTACCCGCACGCTGCACAGCCGGCTGCAATCTTCAACGGCAAAGGCGGCTACGAGTTCGCTTCCGCAGCAACCTACACCGACCGTGCACGTCACCAGAGGATCGGTAACTACGTAGCAGGCGGCGCCACCGGCTACAACAACACCGGCATCACCCAGGGTTCCTGCGTCGCCTGCCACATGTCTTCGGCAGAGACCCACTCCCTCGAGATCACCGCTGACTCCTTCACCAACACCTGCTACAAGTGCCACCCGGCAGAGTTCACCCAGGCCAACCTGGATGGCAAGAAAGCCGACTTCGACGCAGCTGTCGTGGCCCTTGGCAACCTGCTGGTCAAGAAAGGCATCACCCTCGACGGCATCAACCCGCTGCCCGAGCGCAAAGCCAAGGACATGAGCCTCGGCACCAAGGACAACGTCGTTGCCGAGAAGAACACCGGTGCATGGTTCAACTGGTACCTCTTCTCCACCGCTGACAAGGGCGCTTACGCCCACAATCCGTCCTACGCACGTCGACTGATCTTCGACTCGATCGACTGGATGGACGACGGCATCATGAACAACTCCTCGGCAGGTACCATCCTGTCCATGGCAACTCCCGGCGGTGCGCTGTACAACGCTAGCGTAGACACCTCCAAGGCTGTTTCCTTCACCAACGAGCCTGGCTGCCTCGGCTGCCACTTCGGCACCGGCAACGTCGCCAACGGCACTGCTATCCCGGGTGTTCAGCAGGCTCCGCACATGAACACCGGCACTGTGACCACCGCTACCGGCACCGTTACCCAGGCACAGTACCTTTCCACCAACGAGCAGTGCAACTACTGCCATGGTATCGGCCACGGCACTGACTCCCCGGGCGGCACCATCCTGGCAGACTACAACGAGTCCGCTCACGGCGACACCGCCGGCGAAGCTTGGACCCACTACGACTTCAAGCAGAGCGACCGTGCTGCTTGCCAGCAGTGCCACACCACCACCGGCTTCGTGAAGTACGTAACCAACGGCTTCGTGATGGCTACCGCAGCTACCAGCTGGGGCACCACCGGTGACACCACCAAAGAGGTTCTGGCTTGCAACGCTTGCCACAGCTCCACCTCTTGGAAAACCAGCGTCCGCAACATCGACACCTACACCGTCCCTGCTGCATACGCTCCGTACGCAGCAACCTACACCGCCGGCATGTCCAACCTCTGCATCGTCTGCCACTCCGGCCAGGCAAGCAAGGC
>NZ_JBXKJL010000318.1:0-1587 GCF_056994735.1 Geomonas sp. | reverse complement strand
CGGGTGTGCCCTAAATTTTTGCAAACCTCTTGGGTGCACAAGCAGGACCTCGTTTCCAGGGATGATGAGCAGAAGGGCGAGAAGAACCTGGCAGAGTCGCCGCAGGCGCACAGGGAGGGGAGAGCACAGGCACAGCGGTTGGTCGTCCCATGGGTTGAGGGGGAGGCAGAGCAGGAGAGGTGAGAAGGGCGGGATGGCGCAGGGCGAGCCGAGCTTCACGTCGGCGTTCAGCACGCTTGCTGCGACGGAGAGCCCGGAGCTTGCGGGCCTGGGAACCAGCCATTTGCCAGGTTTCTTGCCAACGTTCATTACAGACGCCATTGCGCAAAGCGAGCATGGGCTTCACATGGTGGCGCTGCCAATGCATGCCAGCTCCTTTGAGGCGGGCTTCGACGACGAGTTTGTTGGCACTTTCCACCATACCCGACCCAATCGGCCAGCCTGCTCCTCGGAACGTGGGATACTGCATCAAAGCCAAGCGTTTGCCCAAATACCCCAGGTGCTCACGGACGTGTGGGCGTTCAGCAAGCTCGGTCGAGAGGCCTTGGGTCATGCGCAGAAGGGCGTGGGGACCGCGATGCTTGAGGACATGTAAACACCGCTCAAGCATGCGGACAGGAAAGCAGAGTCCGGCTTGCTCTAAGGCTTCCACGAGTTTGCTCACGTGCTCGGCAGCATGGGGAAAATCCAGGATCCGTAGCGCATCAGGTCGGTGCATGTCCAGAAAGGTTTGGAGCCAATCCGCTCCATCGGTCACCGCACAGACGGCTGGCGCCTGCACGACCTTTCGCCGTCGCATTTCCACCTCGGCGAGGTTCGTAAAGGGTTCGGCCGTGGTCAAGCGGGAAAAATACGAGAGGTCTTCGACTCGGCTCTCCGGCTTTCCATCCGTGGTGATGTGCTCTTTCACGGTCCCAATCGCCACCGTGCGCACTTCGGCCCATTCCCCCTGCCGCAGGGGAATCATGGCCCCATCGGCACTGAGGGCCAGACGGCCAGCCATGCTCTGGTCAAGAGGGGCTGGTGACCAGGGCTGGTGGGCTTGGGCGGTTTGGACCTCCACTCCCCATCTCCCCGCTTGTTCAGTGAGTCGGCGTGCGGTTTCTGTGCTGATATGAACTCCCAGCAGTTCTTCGAGCATCGCCCTCGCTTTTGCAAAGGGCATCCAGCTTGCCAGATGAACCAGGTGGTCTTGTTGACGAGGAGCCAGATTCCCTGAACCTAAAGCCAGTTCTTCATCCAGGGGGAAAAAGACCCTCGCCACACTTGGGACAGGTTCCATAGCTTCGGGTCAGCGTCACACTTTCTCCCCCATTCCCTTGTAAGGGTCGCTTCTGTGTGCCTCGCGATTGCAAAGGAAGCTGGCATGTGGGGCACAACGGGTGCTCCTGTTCTGCTGCCTTTCCCCATGCTCGGCTGGGACTCTCTTGCGCGGCATCTTGCAGCACCTGGGCTTCCAATTGCATCATGCGTATATGCACCTCGTCTTCGATCTCCACAAAGCTGGCTTTGGGGGGCGCTCGCCGCCACTCTTGGATATCGGTCAGGATCTCTTTACTCTTTTTCAACCAAGCTTGTTCATCCATG
>NZ_JBXKJL010000317.1:0-24293 GCF_056994735.1 Geomonas sp. | reverse complement strand
GCACCGTCGCCCCGGCCACGTTCCTTACCCGCGACAGCTGGCTGCCCAGAGGCTTCACCAGGATCTCCTGCACCCCGACCACCTGGTCGACGGCAAAGGCGATCCGTTTCTCGCCGACGTTCAGCAGAACGACCTGCTGGAAGGCGTCTGCATTTTCCTCGCTTCCCTGGCCAAGCTCAAGGAGCCGGGCGAGGCTCAGCAGGGAGAGGACCTCGCCCGCGAGGACCACCGTGTCCCGGTTTCCCACGCTCCTGATCTGAATGGCAGCGACCCGGTCGGTCAGCTCGACGTTGGCGGCGGGGAGGATGCAGGTGCGCCCTCCCGTCTCCACCAAGAGCCCCCGCATCATGGCGAATGAGAGTGGCAGGGAGATGCGGAATTCGGTCCACTGGCCGGGGCTGGATGCGACCGTCACATGCCCGCCTAGTCTCTCCAGGGTCTCGCGCACGATGGCGAGGCCGACGCCGCGCCCCGAGATGGTCGTGATGATCGGGCTCGTGGAGATCCCCGATTCGAAGATGAGCTGGAGCGCTTCCGCGTCCGAAATTCGCTCCATGCTTTCCGGTGTCAACAGCTCGAGCCCGAGCGCCGCCCCCTTAACCTGTGCCAGGTCGATCCCCCGGCCGTCGTCGGCGACCACCAGTTCGGCGCGGTTCGCGTCCTGCAGCCGGATCCCGATGCTGATCCTCCCCTTGTCAGGCTTTCCCTTGAGCCGGCGCTCGTGCGCCTTTTCGATGCCGTGATCCATCACGTTGCGCACGAGGTGCAAAAGCGGCTCCTTGAGCTCGGCGAGGATGCGCCGGTCTATCTCGAGCTCCCCCCCGGATATGCTGAGCTCGGCCTCCTTATCCAGTTCGCGGGCGGTATCGCGGACCAGCTTGGCAAAGGGGTCGGTGAGCGAGGAGAAAGGAAGGAGCTGCAGCTTTTTCATGTCCTCCAGAAGCGGGTCTATCATCCCCCTGAGGGTTCGGAGGAGCTTCTCGCCGCCCCGCTCCAGAGAGCGCAGGTGCCCCTCCGTATGCCGCTCGCTCTGGCAGCGCTCCTCCATCAGGGCCGCAAGCCTCGTTCCTGGCCCCTCCTGCTGCGATTTTCTGAGCGTCTCCCGGGCCAGATCGAGCGCCCGCGACCGGTCGTTGGCGCGCCCGGAGAGCTCAGAGGCCATGGCCGCCACTTCCTCTACCAGCGCCGAAGCCGCAAGCTTTGCCGAAACGAGTTCCTCGGCCTGCAAGAGGAGCGATTCGAGCACCCGAGTGGAAACCCTCACGGTCTCGCCTGACGGCACCCTCTCGTCGTGCGCGGGGCGGCGCTCATGCACGTCGGACTCTGATGCACCCGTCACGGGACTCCTGGCGTTCCCTGCACCGGCGCGGAGGTTCCCCGCCTCGGCTTTGCCTGCTGCCGGGACCGCTTCCGACTCCGGCAGCGCCTTGCCGGGAGGGGAGGGGGGGGGCTCGCCGACGCCTGCGGGTCCAGCGCCCGGCGCGCCGTCCCCCTCCCGCGTGAAGATGAGCCCGGAGAGGGCATTGATGTCGGCATGGAGCCGGTCGAAAAGCCCCAGGTCCAGGGGGATGTCGCCACGCTTCAGGTCGGCGAGCAGGTCCTCGAGGTCTTGGCAGCTTTGAGCGACTTCGGTGAGGTTCACTGCATGCGCCGCCCCCTTCAGCGTGTGCATGTGCCGAAAGATGGCCTCCACAAGACGCGTGCGCTCGGCAGCCTCGCTCCTTTTTTCCAATTCGACGAGCAGGGTCGATATGGCGCTGATGTGGTCCTGGGCCTCTAACCGGAAGGTTTCCAGGAGCTCTTTTAGCAAGGACTCGCTCTCATTCATGAAGGGTGCCCTCTCTCCCGGCACCGTCCCCCGCGCCCCTTGCGGCTTCCTGGCGCGTCATCCGGGCCCTCATGCCACATGGTACCGGCTTACCAGTTGCTGGAGCTTCTGGTTCAGCTCATACAGGTTGCGGGCGGCCGCCTCGATCTGGCGCGACCCTTCCACGTTCTGGCCGCTCGCCATGTTGATGCTCTGGATCGCGGTGGCGATCTGGTCCATGCCGATCGCCTGCTCCTGGGTGGAGGTGACGATCTGCAGGGTGGCGTTGGAACTCTCCTCGATGGTTGCGGCGAGCAGGCGGATCGTCTCGCCGGCCTCGCTCGACTGCTTGACACCCGCCTCGACGGCCTTGCTCCCCTGCTCGGTCGCGAGCACCGCCGCAGTCGTCGCTTTCTGGATGACGCCGAGGATGCTGCGCACTTGGGATGTCGCCTGCTTGGACTGAGTCGCCAGGTTCTTCACCTCCTGCGCGACGACGGCAAAGCCCTTGCCGTGCTCCCCGGCTTTGGCAGCCTCTATGGCGGCGTTCACCGCGAGGAGGTTCGACTGTTCGGCCAGGTCGCTGACCGTGGTGATTATGTCGCCGATCGCCTGGCTCTGTTCGCTCAGGTTCACGATGCGCTCGGCGATGAAACCCATGCGCTCGTCGATCCCCCGCATTCCGCCTATGGCGTTCTCGACCGATTGCCGACCGGTCTTGGCGACCTGCACGGACTTGGATGAGCTCTCGTATACCTGCCTCGACTTCTGCGACGCGAGGTCGGTCGTCTGGCGGACCTCCTGGACCGTGGCGTTGGTCTGCGAGACCGAACTGGCGGTCTGTGCCGAACTGGCGGCGAATTGGCTCACCGTCGTCATGATCTCGCCGGCGGAGCCTGCGAGCACGTTCACCACATCGCGGATCTCCAGGTTCAGTTCCCGCAGGTTTTTCGCCATCGCGGAAAACGAGTTGCCGAGCTGATCCTTCGGCGAGGCGGGGATCACGTCGAGGGTCAGGTCCCCCGCGGCGATCCGGTCCGCGCTGGCGGCGAGCCTTTTCAGCGAGCCGACCATGTTCTGCATGGCAACCCCGAAGACGTCCCGCTCCGAGTTGGGCACCACCTCCACCTCGAGGTCTCCCAGGGCGATCCGGTTGGCGCTCTCTCCCATGCGGCGAAGCGACTGCACCATCTTCCCCATGGCGCGCAGCAGTTGCCCGATTTCGTCCGGTGCATCGCTTCCGATTTCGACGGAGACGTCGCCCTGGGCCAGCCTGTCTGCCGCCTCCAGCGCCTTGTCGAGCGGACGTACGATGGAGGCGGTGATGGCAAATGCCGTGGCAACCGCAAGAAGTGCGGCAAGGACGACCAGAACCGCGGTAATGGTGAAGGTCCAGCGCTCGTTTTGCTTCGCCTCGCTCTCGAAGCGTAGCGCAGTGTTGGTGGAGGTTTTCAGTATCTCGTTCATCTGCGTATCGATCTTGGCGACCAGCTGCCTCGCATAGGTCTTGTGGTAGGCGATCGCCTCCGGTATCTTGTTGAGCCTTACCAGTTCGATGGTCCTGGCGCGGACCGGCTTCCATTCGTCCATCGATGCCTTGATCTGGTCGATCTTGCTCTTGTCACCGAGAAACCGCTCCCTCGCCAAGGCAAGTTGCCGGTACACGACCTCTTCCGAGTCGTCGATGGCTCTTACCGCCATCTCCACTTCCCGGCTGTCGTTTGCGTAGAGCACCAGATCCTTCACGCCCCGGTGCATCCTCACGATATAGGCATCGGCCTGATTGATCGCGTTGGTCACCGTGAAGGGGTGATCGTAGAACTGCGCCATCAGGGCGGCCTGTGCGGCCAGGTTTCTCAGGGAAAGAACCCCGATAAAGACGAGAAACAGGACAACTATGCCGAAGCCTGCCATCAACCTGGACCGGATCTTGAGATTACTCAGCATGGAACCCCCCGTTTGCCTTTTGAATGAGATCCATATCTAATGCTCGTCCCGAGCCGAACCGTTTTCCGCCCTTCAGGACACTTCTTCGTGCACTATGACCCTTTTGTCGGAAAGGATCATCCCCATGTCCAAAAGGGCCAGCCGGTCCGTCGTCACGCCGGTCAGAAACTCCTCCCTGATGCCGGCAAACGTTGCCGGGGGGGGGTGCAGTTCCCCGATGGGGAGCGATCTCATGCCGACGATGGTGTCTGCCAGTACCCCGAACTCCATGCTGCCGTTACCCACCACGATTACCCGGTTCAAGTCGGAGAGCCCGACGGTAGGGAGTTCGAAGAAGCGCCGCAGGTCGATGATGGAGATGATTCTGCCGCGCAGGTTGGTGATGCCGAGCACGAAAGGGGGCGTGCAAAAAAGGGGCGTGAAATCGGTAAGCGGCAGTGTCTCGCTCACATACGACATCTCCATGGCGTAGCTTTCGCCCGAAAGCTGGAACTCCAGGCAGTCGAGCCGTCTGCCTTCACCCGCATCCCTGGCCGGTCGCTTAGCCAGTTCGACCGCGCGCGCCTTCAGGACCGCCTCCTCCTTTTCGGGGGGAAGGGCCCGCTCATCCGAAGCCGCCGTGTTCACCGATTCCAGACGCTTAAGGAGGGCGGACCAGTCGATCCCGCCTTGCTCCCCTGAACCGGAGGGCTCTTTACCTTTCATGTACGCTCCTTTCAAGTCAGGAGTGGTGACAGGGGCATGCCTTTCCCCCGCCGGCCGTCGACTCTTTCTATCCCTTCGTCATGGCACGGATGATCTGTGCCAGTCTTCCCGCCGTCATCCCATCCGCCTCGGCAAGGACCTCATGGGGGTCTCGCCTCTCCAGAAGGCGCAGGGCATTGGCAAAGTACCGCTCCGACTCCTTCTGATCCCCGCACTGCCTGCTCAGGTTGCCTAGGGCGAAATACGCGAGGAGGAAATCGTGGTCTATGAAGAGAGCGTGTTTCAACGACCTGATGGCACCTGCGGTATCGCCCTGCTGCTCCAGTATGATGGAGAGGAGGTAGTGGTTGTGGGCGCTTAACCTGTCGCAGGCGATTGCCTTTTCGCAACACTCCCGTGCCTCGGCGAACCGGCCGATGTTGGCATAAGCACGCGCGCCAAGTGCCAGGGCGCTCGCCTGCTCTTCCCCGGCACCAAGGGAACGCAGCGCCAGGTCGGCGGCCTGCTCGTAGCGCCCCGCCCGGTACAGGGCAAGAGCTTCGGCATAGCCGCTTTCCCCGGGCACCTCTGTTGTGCCCGGTTCGATTCGCTCGGGCAGGGCAGGGCCGGAAGGGGTGGCGGGCTCGGGCGCGGCTGACGGTTCCGCGGCAGGCGCGGGGGGGGGCTCGCTTGGGAGGGCAGCCCCCTTTTCAGCCGGCGCGGTGCCTCCCTGGTCGAACGGTAGGATCGCGGGCCAGGGCGCAACCGCCGCTTTCTCCTCCGTTGACATCTTGCTGAGAACGAAAGCGCCGCCGTAGTGCCGGCAGGAAAATCCCTTACAGAGACGGTGGTCGACATCGGTCGGACCCACGAAGAGCCACCCGGCATCTTTGAGCGCCGCGTGGAACCTTGAAATCGTCTTTTCGATCTGTGCCGCATCGAAATAGAGCATGACGTTGCGGCAGAAGATGATGTCCAGCTCTTCCGTGCAGTCCTTAGCGGCTCCCTTCCCCGCGTCGTCCGCCAGATTCAGATGGCTGAAGCGGACCATTTCGCGGATGCGAGGGATGATCTCGAAGCGCCCGTCCTTGCGTTTGGTGAAGTAATCCATGAGCCAAGGGGGGGCATTGCGAAAGGACCATTGGCTGTACACGCCCCGACGCGCCCGATCCAGGGCCGCCGGGTTGATGTCGGTCGCAAGGATCTCGATCTCCCAACTGGCGAGATCGGGAATGGCCCGGCTCAAAAGGATCGCGATGGAATAGGGTTCCTCCCCTGACGAACAGCCGGCACTCCAGATCCTCAGGGTCTTGTCCGTGGCGCGCCGGGCAGCGATCAGCCCCGGCAGCAGCTCCTCTACCAGGACCTGGTAGCTCCTTGGGTCGCGCAGGAAATAGGTCTCGCCGATGGTGAGGGTGCGGGCAAGGTTCTCGAGCTGCTCCTGTGAGAGCGGCGCCGACATGAGCTGGCGCAGGTACTTCTCGAGATCGGCGTAGCCCGCCTCCCTGGCCAGGGAGGCCATCTTCTGTTCCAGTTCAGGGAGACGCTCCCTGCTGAAATGGAGCCCCATAGTCCTTTTTATGAACTTGGCGAAGAGCGAGAGGGTCTCCGTCGTCTTGTGGACGCTCATCCCTTCACCTGCTCCAGCGCCTGCGTGAGAAGATCTTCCTCAGCCGGGAAAAGCAGGCTCTCCAGGTCATGGATCAGGACGAGTCCTTCTTCTGTCCTGGTAACCCCCTCCAGGTAGCCCAGACCGGTCAGGATATCTTCCTGCGGGGTCACGGGGAGGTCCGCCTGCGCTATGACGCTCTCGGCGCCATCCACCACCAGGGCGAGCGTCAGCGATCCAATCCGGGCGATCACGAACTGGTCTTCGCTGCTGATCTCCCTCTCGGGGAGCCGGAAGCGTTTTCTCAGGTTGATGACGGGAATCACCGCTCCTTGGATATCCAGAATGCCCAGCACGATCTCCGGGGCGTTGGGGAGAGGCGTTATCGCCGCGGCCCTGACGACCCTTTCCACGGACTCGAGCCGCAGCGCGTAGCGTTGCCCGTGAAGGGAAAAGATGAGCAGGTGAGGTGTCATAATCGGTCTCCTCCATGACAGGGTACCAAAATGACAGTTACGTCCAAATTCACCTTGCACTGCAATGTCGGGTGGAACTGCAAACTGCGGCTGCCTATTGACTGATTTTCTAGTCAACACACAATATGCTGTTCTCAGTAACAGGGCTTTTAATTGAATTAGAAAACTTTACATCAAAGAACCGGCAGAGCAACTCGTCATCGGCCCGCCTGGCCCCCGTCCTGAATGTGTCTGTCAGCCTGCATTTAAACCTTGCCATCCATGGACAAATCTCTTGACTTGAGACCATCGGCGGGCTATTAAAGGCACGGTAAAAAATGCGTGCAGCTGCACCACGATAAACGACAATACTAAACCATCCGCAAGGATGGGACGGAAAGCCTACAGGGTCTCACCGAGACAGCCGGGTCGCCGAAGCTATCGCAATCGATATCTAGGCCCCGGCTTTTTTGCGGCCTGAAGGAGGGGAAAAGGAGAGGGTAACTGTTTCACCTGACGTTTCAATGAACAACTAAGTAGGGAGGAAAGTAATGAAAAAGCATGTATTGATCGCCTGCCTGGCGGCTACGATCTCTTTGGTCGCGGGGGCTGCCAGCGCCGACACTATCAACGGAAGGCTCGGCGTAACTGCAAAATTGGGTTTCCTCGTACCCGCCGACAACGAGTCCGACTTTTATCACAACAGCACCGACACCGGTATCGTCGGTGGAGGGGGGCTCATCTACGGCCTCGACGATCACTTCGCGTTGAACCTTGACGTGACGCGAGCCGGTTTCGGCTCCGAGACCGGTGACTTCGGCCTTACCGACGTCTCCTTCGGCGGGCAGTATCGCTTCACGTCTACTCGCAGTCAGTTCGTTCCCTACCTCGGCGTCGGTATGGATATCCTCGCCGCCGATTACCAGCCATATGACGGTTCCAGCCAGGACGTCGACACTAAGATCGGTGGCCATGTCGCAGGTGGGTTCGATTACTTCCTTCGGCGGCAACTGGCTCTCAACGCCGAGCTTAGGGGAACCTTTGCGCCCAATGCCGCCATCAGCAACAGGTTTGGCGACCGCGTTGGCAGCTTCGATTCGTCCAGCATTTCCAGTACCTTCGGCGTCCGATATTTCTTCAACTGAGCAGGTCACCTGGAAAATGAAAAGTAAACGACATTGTTATCTGTGCTGGCGCTGTCGCTGATGGCGCAGTAGAGCACCTGCTTCGGGAGCAGGGGGGCGGAGGTTCGATCCCTCATTCCGACCATTATTTACGAAGGCCCTTGGCATCCGCCAAGGGCCTTCGTCGTTTCAGCTCCGTTCCTCCTCCGGTTCAGGAGGAACGGTCCTTACGTCACCTCGGAAGTTATGTTTTCACCTGTATCACCTCCCTCGGCCCCCCACGCGCTACATATTCTTCCACCACCAACAGCTCATGGCCTCCCGTCGTTGCATCCCCATCCCAACTCGGGCCTTTCCGGTCTCTCCGGTCCTCATCCGGTACTTCCCCGCCCCCCTCGCACCAGAAAAATGCCCCCTGCTCCACTGCGGGGCACGGGGTAGGTAGGCTTCTTTCTGGCCTCATCTGCCACCCGAACCAGCTTCAGCTGCTCGCAGTTCGGATGCCGCTTGCCTCCTGATCTGTCCAGTCGCTCCTCTTCCGGGGGCTTCTGAAAATACCGCACGAGGCCTTGCCACGGCAAGAACTTGGGGTAGCATACTGCGAACTAATGTATCAACTGTTATCAACAGTCCGACGGGGTGCAATGGGCCTACTGGAGGAAACATGACCAAAGACGAATTCCTGCAGGCCAAACTCTTCATGTTTTCCGATGTGGACCGTGAGATTGAACTAGCTAAGGCGGACCGCTCTGCCCCCAAAGCACTTCGAGATTTGGGGATTACAGCTGGGGCAGGTAACTTCCTGGCGGCTCTTGGCCTTCTCTGCTACACGGAGTTCGGTGGCAAACTACTGTTTGCTGCCTATCACAAGCAGGCTAAGCCTTCGCAAAGGTTCAATGAGTTTTTCAATCTACTTGGGCCACCCTACAAGACTTTCAGAAGCATGCACGACGTCTACAGTGTCTTCAGGTGCGGATTAGCCCATGAATTCAACGTCAAGAAGAGTTGTGACATCTGTATGCTTGAAGCCGAGCCAAGCATCGGAGTGGGCATCCAGCCAGACGGCAAATACTTTTTCATTGTGGAAAGTTACTGTCGAGACTTGAAAAAGGCTTTTGATGACCTGCAGGTCCGCCTTTACGATCCTTGAATTGAGCGAAGACACGCGGAAAGCACGGCGACGATGGCCCCCATGCACCACCAGGTTGACCTCATCGGACCGCCATGTTATACAATGTAATACAGGAGGATTTCCCATGCTTGCTATACGCCTCGAAAAAGAGCTGGAAGAGCAGATCGACCTGCTGGCCAAGGTGAAGCAAAGCAACCGCAGCGCGGTGGTGCGTGAAGCAGTGATCCGCTACCTGGAGGACAACGAAGACCTCGAATTGGCCAAGAACGCGCTGGCTGAGTCGAAAGGTAGCAGATCGTTGCAGGAACTGAGGCGGGACCTTGGCCTGGACGGTTGAGATCAGCGACGTAGCCGAGAAGCAGTTGCACCGGCTCGACCGCCCGGTGCAGAAACGCCTCCTCGACTGGCTCGACGACCGCATCGAAGGGTGCAAAGACCCTCGTCATTTCGGCGAGGCGCTACGTGGCGACTTATCCGGGCTGTGGCGCTACCGGATCGGTGATTATCGCATCATCTGTCAGATTCACAACGACCGGCTGGTTGTCCTGGCCTTGGCGGTGGGACATCGACGGGAAGTCTATCGGCCCTAAACTTTTGTAGCCGCTCCTTCTCCGGTCCCGGTCCGGTCCGCTTTGTTCGCGTTTGCCTTCCATGCTCGCTGAAACAGCCCTTGCACGCTCAGCCTTCGGAGGATATGGCTTGCAGCTCGTAGTGCGTTTGCTTCGGGAGCAGGGGGTCGGAGGTTCGAATCCCTCATTCCGACCATTAATTGAAAAGGCCCTTGGCAATCGCCAAGGGCCTTTTCGTTGCCGCTCGCCAGGATCAAAACACCTTGGCCCTTACTTTAGTGAGCCTTGGTTGTCTCGTTATCCAAAAATGACTGGACATCCCCTGTGAACTTAAGGGGGCTTTTGAACGCAAGGAAATGATCGCCCTGTATGCCGGGTCAATACCAGGACGGTTTGGCTTCTGAGGGGACACCATCGTCTTGAGTGAACTGTACCAGGCTCTTTGCTTCAGCCTGAATGCAGATGAATTTTATTGCCTCCTGGTCATCAGCCTTGATGCAGCGCTCCCCAGCCGGATCAAGGCGAACCACATCCCCCGTTTCCACCCCGAATTCATCACCGTCGACAAAGAACCTTCCTTTGCCGCTTAGGATGATATAGACCTCCTCGTTGCGCTTGTGTGCATGAACAAACGGTACGCCTACCCCTGCTGGTAGTTCATTGATCGATATTTCAGATCCAGTGAGCGAGAGCTGTTCGTTCAGTGTCACACGTCCAAGCTCCTTGATACTGCCGATGGAAGATGCCTTGTAGTTTTTACCCATTTTTTCCATTTTCCTTCTCCTGTTTATGATTTGTGAGCCACATGGCTACACATTTTTGAAACGACGCCTGTGGAAGACGCTTACTCTTAAAAAGTTCGTGACCGAACTAATAAGTTAAAAAAACTACCGCTTCAGATTTTCTTCGATTACCGATAAGAGTTCCACCAGACGCTGGCGGTCGTCCAGCAGCATTTCTCCGTACACCTTCTTTTCCAAAATAGTTGAAATCTCTTCAAAATCCTGTCTAATCGCCTTGCCCCTTTCGGTGAGCCCTATAAGCGTAGAGCGCGCATCTTCGGCGCATTCCTGCTTATAGATGTACCCATGCTTCTCAAGGGTATTAATCATCCCCGTCACCGTTGATTTCACCCTCCCGGATTGCTGAACCAAGGCTTTAATGGGAATTACGCCGTTCTGGCGAAAAAGAAATGAGAACACCAGGCCGTGGGCCGGCACGATCCCCGTGATGCCACGTCTCTGAAGCTCTCTCTCAATCAGCAGATTAGCTGCCTCACGTATTCTGGCAACCAGATCAACAATGCTGCGGGGTGAGTTATCTTTCATTTCTCTAAAATAGTTCGTGGACGAACTAAAGTCAAGATTTTTCTGCCCGTGGTCAGAGGTCCTACCCTACCCGGAAATGACAACCGGCCGTAGCCATTCCGGTCTTTCAGTTCCGGTCCCCTTCTGGTCCACTTTGTTCGTGGTAGCTTTCCGTGCCCCCCGCGACCCCCCGAAGGGATCATCCTTTCCTTGCCTCACGTCAGGCTGATCTCTTTACTTACTTACGTGCAAATAATCGCGGGGCTTGCAGTCTGACGGCTCCATCCTCCCCTCCGAAAGTGGGCGCTACGGGTGACATCCATCATAGCGCTATAGTTTCCGCTCCTCCGTGACGATAAGTACGGTGCAATTGCGGATCGTTGATTGTATGGGAGAGTAAGTTATGGGGATTTTTACTGGGGCGGCCAAGGGGAGCGGAGCTGCGGACGGGAAGAAGTATCACGCGAACTACGCGCCGCTGCTGACGGATGGGGAGATCATAGAGGTCGGTTTCGCGGTCTTCCGCGACACCTTCCTCTTCACCAATAAGCGGTTGATCATCGTCGACATCAAGGGGATCACGGGGAAGCAGATGGAGTACATATCGATCCCCTACACGAAGATCATGAAGTTCAGCGTGGTCACGGGGAGCCCCTTCGACCTCGATGCGGAGTTGAAGATCTGGATCGGCAACGATGCGCTACCGTTGGAGAAGAAGTTCACCGCCGACGTGAACGTTTACGAAGTACAGAAGATGCTGGCAAGCCATGTGCTGAGATAGCTTCAGCTTCTTCGACCACCGTCGCCGCAGCCGACCTCCTATGCGCCGGTCACGCGACCTATGCCTTCCGCGTCTCGTCGGATGGCGCCATGCCGGCTGTGCCCTGTGCCGACACCTGCTTGACCGGCAGTGTCAGGGTGAAAGTGGTCCCTGACTCTTCGGTTGATTCGAAAGCAACCGTCCCGCCTAAAACCTGTTCTCCGAAAAGCTTCATGGAATAGGTCCCAAGTCCCCTGCCCATATTGCTCTTGGTGCTGAAGTTGCGCTGGAAGATTCTTGTCGCTATCTCCGCAGGAATTTCTCCCTCATTCCACACGCGGAAGGTCACGGCACTATCGGTCGGGAGGACGGAGAGCCTGACGATTCCCCCGTCGGGTGTGGCTTCGAGGGCATTGGTGACCATGTTTCTTACGATCCGGTTTACCAGACAGAAGTCGGTGGTCAGGGATATCGGGTCCGCGAGGTAGCTCACTTCCAGTACCCGGGTCGCGGTCAGGGGATGGTCGCTGAAGAGTTGGTCGATTTCACAGAGGACGCTGTTTGCGGTGTCCTGCGAGTATAGCGGCTTATACATGTTGTCGAGTGACTTCCGCAGTGAATCCTGAATGGCTACTTCCTGTGCAATCCGCATCACTATCTGGTGAAGCTCTTTAACCTTGTCATCCAGCGGCCTTACCTGGAATGACAGCAGCTCGCTTTTTCCTACCAGGCCCAGGATGATGTTGTTTATGTCATGGAAGAAGGTGCTGTCGAGACAGTTCTTGTTCTGCTGCAGCGTGATGTCCTGCATGAAGAACAGGAGATACGACCCATCCCCTATAGTCACAGGGCAGCTTCTGATGCTGAAGAAGAGATCCACCCGCTTCTGGTCCTTTTCCGCCGTGATGGCGCAGGTCCGTTCCTGCGGTTTCCTGCTCTCCATTGCTGCCATCATGGAAACGGCGGCGCCGCAGGTTGGGCAGTATTTCGAAGTGCCGCACCCCCCAGGCATCTCGCAGGCATGAATGCAGTGGATGTACTCACCAAGCCTTAGCCCAAGCACCACCTCGGCGTCCTCTATCCCCATCAATTCCAGAAATGCTTTGTTGACGGCTATAACCTGTCTCTGCTCGTTCAAAACGGCAAAGAGCCCGTTGGCGATACTCATCAGGCTATGGATCAAGGGATGCCCTGCTACCTGGTGAATGTCACGAGCCAGCTCGTCGCGGTTCTTCCTTTCGGCGGGCAAGAAGAATGAAGGGAGATGAGACTTGTCTACGGAGGGGTTGGCTTCCTTACATTTGGCACTCACGGTGTCTCGACCCCTTTCGATGATGGCAATCAAGATTTCAGTCCTGGAGGCAGCATCATCAATAACACATAAGGGTTGTCTCATCAAGTGTCATGGCAGTTGCTTTGGCGTTTAGTATGGCGGAGCTTCCCCTGCCTCTCCCATCTCGAATCCACGATCAAGAAGTAGAACCTCGACTTCCTGGCCTGCTGGGTGAGACGCTTCTGGCGCAAGGCGGATAAGGCCGTTACCCTGGGTGAGGGAGGATAGGCGGCCGGAACTCTGGTTGCCGGTGGTTGATACCTCATACCTGTCGCCACTTTTGGAGACAATCCCGCGGACGAGGTGGGGGCGCTTACCCTTGTTGGCCGCAGGTTCCCTGAGGGTCGCCTGCATGACCGGGCGGAAAATCCGCCGGTTTCCCATGGCCTTCAATATCGAGGGGCGTACGAAGAGCTCGAAGGAGACCATGGCGGCCACCGGGTTCCCGGGGAGAGCGAAGACCGGCTTTCCATGCAGCATGGCAAAGGCCAGCGGCTTTCCCGGCTTCATGTTGACCTTCCAGAAGGTCACCGTCCCACCGAGTTCCTCGATCGCCTGCTTGACATAGTCCCGGTCGCCGACCGAGACGCCCCCGGTAATCACCAGGAAATCGGCATTGAGACCTGCCCTGATCTTGTCGCAGGTGGCTTCGAGGGTGTCGTGGGCGATGCCCAGCAGGACGGGGTCTCCTCCGGCATCGAGGACCTGTGCGGCCAGGCTGTAGCTGTTGCTGTTGATGATCTTTCCCGGCTCGGGAGTCGATCCCGGCTCAAGGAGCTCGTCTCCGGTGGAGAGGATCGCCACCCGTGCCCGGCGGTGGACCGCCAGCGACGTCGTCCCCATTGCCGACAGCATCCCGATTTCCTGCGGTCTGAGCACGGTTCCCGCGGCGATGACGGCATCACCGCGACTGATGTCCTCTCCTTTTTTGCGCACATGCGAGCCCGGTTTCACCGGCGACGTTATCCTGATCCACTCGCCGTCGTCCTCCACCTCCTCGATGGGGACGACGGTGTCGCAGCAGGAGGGGAGGGGGGATCCTGTCATGATCTTGATGGCCTCCCCGGGCCGGACCGGTGTTGTATGGACCTCTCCTGCGGGGAGAAAACCTGCGACGCGGAGGCGGTCGCCGGTGAAGCCTGCATGGGAAAAGGCGTAGCCGTCCATGGCGGAGTTGTCGGCGGAGGGAATGTCCCAGGGGGCGATGTGGTCTTGCGGCGTGACGCGGTTCAGCCCCTGGAAGAGGGAGACCTTCTCGGTTTCCAACTGGGGGATGAAGCCGAGAATCGTTTTTTGTGCTTCCTCGATGCTGACCACACTTTCCTCCTTTGGTGCCACGGCTAATTTTTGAAAGAGAATTGCGTGCTTCGACAGGCTCAGCACGAACGGAGACGGTGCTTCGACGGGCTCAGCACGAACGGCAATTATGCTCCGACAGCCTCGCGCATGAACGGAGACATTGCTTCGACAGGCTCGGCACGAACGGAGACGGTGCTTCGACGGGCTCAGCCGTAGCAACTGATCGCTGCCGTTGGAAAGCTTCGGCAGAAACGGCCGTTCGCTTTCAGGTTGTGGAGAGGGGCGGATCCAACTCCTCTTCGAGCCGCTGAAACTCCTCCGGGGTATTGACGTTGATGAAGCACCTGCCGGCTGAGCACAGGTGGGAGAACTCGGCCTCGGCAACGAATCTCGCGTGTATCTTCGGGTAGTAGCGATAGGCGCAGAAGTCTCCGCTCTCCAGCAGTTCGCGGATCGGCTCGAGGCAACGCTTGGAGTAGACGGCGAAAAGGGGCTCGTAGCCGTGCTCCGGAACCGGCACCACGGCATCGTAGCCTTCCTTCAACGAACAGAGATAGCGGAGGAGATCGGCGCTGGGAAAGGGGAGGTCGCAGGAGGCGACGAAGATATATTCGGTCTCGGCATGATGAAGGCCGGTGTAGAGACCCCCGAGGGCGCTGCCGGGGTAAATGTCCGGAACTACGGGGAGCCCGTAACCGGAAAAACGCTCCTCCCGGTCACCGGCCAGCACCACCTCGTCGAAGTTCTCCCGGAAGACCCCGAGCACGCGGTCGAAGATGGTGGTGCCCCCGACTTTCATGAAAGCCTTGTCCTGGCCCATCCTGCGGCTTTTCCCGCCGACGAGGATGACGCCAGTGACGTCGCTTTGGTGGGGCTCGGGCATGTTGACTCCGATCAGCCAACTCGGGAGTAGGGGATGTTTGCTGTGGCGAATCAGCCGATTTTGTGAATTGTTCGGCAAGGCCTTGAAATCTTTTGATCTTTCGTGCATTGCGGCACAATACTATATCCGCCTGCGCCAATAGAGTCAAGATGCTTGGGCTGGCGCTAACCGGCTGCCGCTAGAAGGGAAGACGCCGTGCCGGGGGCCATGCCCATGTGGCCATGTGGACCGACCCCCAGCTGAAGAACACCTGCATGATCGACAAGGTCGGGGGAGCGTTTCCTTCTACGACACCAAGGTCAAATTGGTGAAGGTTTAAAAAAATCAACGGATCACCAAATAAATAGTTGCGTTATGTGTGGGTAGCTGTTATGTTGAGTCGTTCCGTAATCGGAAAATTCAGCAGGAAAGATCAGGAGAAGGTAATTTAAATGGTAAACGGTACTGTAAAATGGTTTAACGACACCAAGGGGTTTGGCTTCATCCAGCAGGATAATGGCGAGGACGTTTTCTGCCACTTCTCTGCTATCACCGGCGACGGCTTCAAATCCCTTGCTGAAGGCGATAGCGTTACGTTCGAAGTTGTCAAGGGCCCGAAAGGTCTCCAGGCAGCTAACGTGGCCAGGGTCTAGCATTACGCTGGTCCATCACGGTTGAAAAAAGCCCCGGAATTTTCCGGGGCTTTTTTTATGCGAATCATCGACCGACCGTCCCGCGACGGATCGTTCATCGGGGATGGCGGAGTCCCTCACCCCTGCCCTTTCCCGGCGGGAGAGGGGGAGTTTGTGTCTCGGGGGCGCCGATGCGGTAGATGGTGCCGGTGGCGTAATCGGCGACATAGACCTCGCCCTCCTCGTCTTCGCCGAAAGTGGAGATGGCAAGCTTGCTCTCCTTCAAAAGTTTCGTTTCCCAACGGTTGCCGATTTTACGCAGCCCCCAGATCCTGCCGCTGCAATAGTCCCCATAAAGATAGATCCCCTGCAATGATTTGTTCTTCCCGCGGTAGACGTACCCGCCTGTTACCGAGCAGTCGCCGTTGCCATGATAGTACTCGGCGACAGGCAGGACCAGGTTCTTGCTGCTGCATTTGGGCTTGAAGCAGCGGCTCCCTTCCATGATGTTCCAACCGTAATTCCCCCCCGCTCCCGCTCCCGCAGGCTGGTAATCGATCTCTTCCACCTCGTCCTGGCCCACATCCGCTATGTAGAGCTCCCCGGTTTCACGGTCGAACGAGAAGCGCCAGGGATTGCGCAGGCCGTAGGCCCAGACCTCGCTGCCGAAGTGATTGCCGCTAGGGATGCCGTAGGGCGGGGTGCCGGATAGGACGTCGATCCGCAGGATCTTCCCCAGCAGGCTCTTGACGTTCTGGCCGTTATGGAAGGGGTCCCCGGCGCTCCCGCCGTCGCCGGTGCCGATGTAGAGGTAATGATCGGGGCCGAAGGCCATCTGGCCGCCGTTGTGGTTGCGGAAGGGGTGCACGATGCCCAGGATCTTCTGGGCCGAGGCCGGGTCCGCACGGTCGGGATCGGAGCTGACGGCATAGCGCGCCACTACCGTGTTGCCGACGGCGACCCTGTTGGTGTAGTTGATGTAGAAGCTCCGTCGCCTGGCGAAGTAGGGGGGAAAGGCGATGCCCAGCAGTCCCTGCTCACCGCCGGACCTGACCAGCCCGGTGATGTCCAGGAAGGGGGTAGGGAGGACTCCCCCGTTCTTGATGATTCTGATGGTGCCCTTCTGCTCGAGGATGAACAGGCGCCTGGTGCCGTCGCCGGCGTTGGCGATGGTGGTTGGCTGGTGGAAGCCTCGGGCGACTGGAGTAAGGGTGAGGGATGGAGGAAAAGGGGGAGGGACGGTCGCGGCCGAGGCCGGCGTCTCACCCCCGGTCAAAGAGGCGGCGATGGCGGCGAAAACGACCGCTGCCGCTTTCCACCGGAAGGAGATGGGGATCTTCATGTAGTAGTCCTGTCTTGGTGGCAACCCGGGGAAGAGGAGATCCGGAATCAATCAGAAGAGTGTGTTACGACCGGAATCGAGCAGGGAGATGAAGACCTCGGTGTGCTTGTTCGGCGCGGGGCGGCTCAGGGGCCTGATGTGGGTTCGCTTCTTGCGTCGGTTGAGTTCCGGTCCGTGCAGCCGGAGATCTGCCTGCCGGTAGGCTTCGGCGATGAGATCGAAGAGTTCGCGGGACCTGCCGAGGGCAAGCTCGAAGACCCGGCAGACGGTGGGCTCCTTGAAGGAGGCGGCGAAGATCATGTACTTTTCGATGCAGCAGTGCTTGTCGACCAGGGCGACGCGCAGCTGCTTGTAGAGCTTTCTCTCGGGGGATTCCAGGGCATAGGGGTTCGGGGACTGCGGCTGCTGATCCTCGGGCTGTTCCTCCATCCTGACCACCGTAAACGGGCAGTGCCGGGAGATCTCTTCGATGATCTTCAATTGCTCGCCCGCCAACTTTTCCAGCAGATCCCTGCCGCTGCCTTCAGGCATCATGACCGCCGCACCTTGATAGGTCCGGTAGCTGTTCGACTCGGTAACTATGGCGACACGGAAGGCTTCCTCGATCAGATGTTCCATGACTTTTCCCTATCTCCGCAGATTACTTGAGATTCCTCTCGACTTCGAGCCCTCTCCCAAATACCTCCGATGACAACAATTCAAGGAACTCCTAAAAGCCCGGGTTATGTTTTTTCATTGGACCTTTACAATCTTACTTAGCAAGGTGTCGCGAGTCAACGCCGTTAATGTTAGGGACCGGTAGCATCCGCGCCAATGAGAGAGCCGCCGGGGCCGGTGGTCCAACTGTTCTTCGATTGCTCGCTGACCAAACTGCGGGGCCGGCGGCTTGGGGATAACTTTCCCAATCCCGGCCCCGCAGCCATTTCCAGACGCTGCAAGAAACCTTGCCACCCATTCCTCATGAAGCCGGGACCCTCGGACCAGGGAGCCTGCGGAACGGGACTTGGATTGACAACCCACGTCACCACAATAGAATTTCAGGATACTCATTAGGTGGGGACCCAGGATTACCTTCCGGTCCTGTCTCCTCTGCCCCGGCGCTGAATTTCCGACAAAGCGCCAGGGGGATCCAAAAACACGGGTGCAATGGCGGGTGCGGAAATGACCGTTCTGGTAAGTCTGTGCGGGGTCGCGCTGATCTTGACCGTCCTTTGGGAGGGGTTCGAGACCGTAGTGCTGCCGCGCCGCGTGACCCGCCGCTTCCGCCTCACCCGCGTCTTCTATCGCGTAACCTGGCTCGTCTGGACCGCTGTCGTCAGCTCCCTGGTTCCGGCGCGGCGACAGGAGACCTGGCTCAGCTTTTTCGGGCCGTTGTCGCTGCTGCTCCTTCTCAGCCTCTGGGCTGCGGGACTCATCACCGGGTTCGGCCTGCTGCACTGGGCGGTGGGGTCGACCTCGATTCAGCATGACCACTACGCCGGCTTCCTCACCGATCTCTACCTCAGCAGCACCACCTTCTTCACCCTCGGACTGGGAGATGCCGTCCCGGGAAACGGCGCGGCGCGCTTCCTGGTGGTGATCGAAGCCGGGATGGGGTTCGGCCTTCTGGCGCTGGTCATCGCGTACTTCCCGGCGCTCAACCAGTCATTCTCGCGGCGCGAGGTCAGCATCTCGCTGCTGGACGCCCGGGCCGGCTCCCCTCCCACCGCCTCCGGCATGCTCGGAAGGCACGGCTATGAACACGGGATGGAGGCGCTCCGGCAATTGCTCCACGAATGGGAGAGGTGGTCGGCCGATTTCCTGGAGGGGCATCTCTCCTATCCCGTTCTGGCCTACTTCCGCTCCCAGCATGACAACCAGTCGTGGCTGGGCGCCCTGACCGCCATCCTCGACTGCTGCGCCCTGGTTGTCGCGGGTGTCGAGGGGGCATGCGAGCGGCAGGCCGAATTGACCTTCGCCATGGCCCGTCATGCCGTGGTCGACCTGTCGCTGGTCTTCAGCACCCCCCCGAGGGTTGCGGCCGAGGACCGGCTGCCGCCGGAGAAGATGGCCGCGCTGCGGGGCGCCCTATCGTCGGCGGGGATACGGCTTAGGGAGGAGGGGTTCGAGGCCAGGCTGGAGGAACTGCGGCGCATGTACGAGCCGTACGTCGAGGCCCTGGCCCGCCGTTTCCGTCTGACGGTTCCTCCCTGGCTGGCTGAGAGGGACCGGGTGGACAACTGGCAGGCGAGCACCTGGGAGCAGGGGGCGATAAGGAGGAAACCACCGGGGATGGCAGGCGG
The DNA here is from genome assembly GCF_056994735.1 of Geomonas sp. Lineage (NCBI taxonomy): Bacteria > Pseudomonadati > Thermodesulfobacteriota > Desulfuromonadia > Geobacterales > Geobacteraceae > Geomonas > Geomonas sp. The sequence continues at coordinate 5,149 of NZ_JBXKJL010000317.1, read as the reverse complement.
GGAGCATTTCTAGCCCTCCGGGTGAGCCACTGCAGGGTGGGCACCCTGTGGGGCATCGCCAGCGCGAATGTGGCCAGGGGCCGCCCAGCCTATGAGTACCGTTCCAGATATCAACAGAAACCGGCGTGGCACAGGAGGCCGTCATGACGCAGTCGATCCGCAAGATAAGCAAAGTCTGGAAGAGCAAGCCGACTATTGAAGGTGCTGGAGTCCACCTGAAGAGGGCCTTCGGCTATTACCAGGCACCTGAGTTCGACCCCTTTCTGCTGCTCGACGACTTCCATTCCGACAACCCGGCGGATTATCAGAAGGGATTCCCCTGGCATCCGCACCGAGGCATCGAGACCATCACCTATGTGCTGCATGGGCGGGTGGAGCACGGGGACAGCATGGGGAACAAGGGGGTGATCGAATCCGGGGACCTGCAGTGGATGACCGCCGGAAGCGGGATCATTCACCAGGAGATGCCGCGAGGAGACGATGCCGGCCTGATGTGGGGATTCCAGTTGTGGGCGAACCTCCCTGCTTCCCACAAGATGATGGACCCCCGTTACCTGGGGCTGGTGGCCGCCGAGATCCCCGAAGCCAACTTGAACGGGGTACGGGTCAAGGTCATTGCCGGCGATATCGGCGGGGTGCGGGGGCCGGTGCGGGACGTGGTGGTCGATCCGGAGTACCTCGATGTGACGGTCCCAGCCGACAGCACGTTCACCCACGCCATCAGGCGCGGCTATACGGCCTTCGCCTACGTCATCGATGGCCAGGGCTACTTCGACCTGGAGCGGAATCCCTATTCGCACGAGATGGTGGGAACCAACTACTTCGATCTCGATCGGCGCTGCGAGTGCGGCCCCGAGAACCTTGTTCTCTTTGAGGACGGCGATGCCGTGGCGGTGAACACCCAGGCATCGCCGGTCCGGTTCCTGCTGGTCTCGGGGAAGCCGATAGGGGAGCCTGTGGCGTGGTACGGCCCGATCGTGATGAACACCCAGGAAGAGCTGGAGGTCGCCTTCAGGGAATACCAGGAGGGGACCTTCGTCAAGCACAAGTAGTCTGCTGTGCAAGCTGGCGGTGGCAGGTGCTCCTTGAGCTGTGGGGGCGTTGCCTACGTCCGCCGTTGCTTGGCGGACCAGCAGCTTCTTCCCGGCGACCGGGAAAGCGGCATCTGAGTTCTGCGGTCATGCTCCCTTGCCATTGCCCTGCGTGATGAACCTGTCGATGATGGCGAAGGTCTCCTCCGGCTTCTCCTCCTGCGGGTTGTGCCCGCAATCCTCCAGAACTTCCAGTTTCGATCCCGGGATCGCCGCATTGAGCCTGGTGCCCTGCGAAAGGGGGACGATGCTGTCATGGCGTCCCCAAAGGAGCAGGACCGGGAGCCGGAGGTCGCCGTAGCGCGACGCGATCTCTTCCGTATCCGCCGGGACGAGGCTGCGGCAGGTCTCGACCAGGGCCCGCTTGGCCTGCCGGTCCCGGTAGCACGGCGCGTAGCGGGCGATGTGTTCCCGGTCCACCAGGTTGTTGTCGTAGTAAGCAGCCTTCAGGCCGATCTTGACCCAGGCGTCAGGTGCGTAAAGGGTCACGAAGAGCGCACCGGCCAACGGACGCCGGAATATCTCGGCTATCAGGGGGAGGCGCTGGAGGAAACCGGGACCCGCCATCACCACCAGGGAACCAACGAGATTATCTTTCCCCGTCAGCATCGTCTCGATGGCGGCCACCAGGACGACGGCTCCCCCCAGCGAATGCCCCACCAGCGTCACCCCCGAGAGCGATTCCTGTTCCAGAAAGCTCATGAGCCTCCTGCTGTGGCCGCGGATCGAGTAATCCGCCGTCTTCGGCTTGGATGACTCCCCCGACCCCAACAGGTCGACCGCATATATCGTGTACTCGGCGGATGGGAACAGAGGTATGACGTCGGTCCAGCATTCGGAACGGGAGGCTAGGCCATGGACCAGTATGACGGGGATGGGGCCGCTGCCGTAGACACGGTAGCGGAGCGTGTCGGAAGCGGAAAGAATGCACTCTCGAAGAGGTGGTTTCATGATGTGATTGTATCAGAAAGGGGCGTGGTAATTGAAGTGGAGCGGCAGACAGAATGAAAATGTGCTAAGCTTGCTTGCGCATTTGGAAGAGCATGACTCTGGAGGCATGATCAATGGCAAAGGAAATCGAGCGAAAGTTCCTGGTAAGGGGGGATGGTTGGCGCCACGGCAACAGCGGTCCCATTCACACCTGTCAGGGCTACATGACTGCCGGCGGTGACTGCACCGTGCGTGTCCGCGTGCAGGGAGAGAAAGCCTTTTTGACAATAAAAGGAAAGACTGAAGGTGTGAGCCGGGCGGAGTATGAGTATGGCATCCCTCTCGACGACGCGAACGAGATGCTCGCTGAGCTCTGCCGGAAACCGTACATAGAGAAGAACCGCTACAAGGTCCAGCACGCGGGGGTGGAGTGGGAGGTCGACGAGTTCATGAAGGAGAACGAGGGGCTGATCGTCGCCGAGGTGGAGCTGGAATCGGAGGACCAGGAGGTTGAATTACCGGAGTGGGTTGGCGAGGAAGTCTCGCACGATCCGAGGTATCGCAACGTCAACCTTGTCCAGCATCCCTACTCCGAGTGGAGGAAGTGACTGCGCTGCGAATAAAGAAAAGGCGCGGTCACATTAATGACTGCGCCTTTTCCCGAAAAAATAACTGGCGCCCATGTTGGGACCAGCGCTCGACTCTGAGGGTGTGAAGCTTCCGGGAGTGAGCGATACTTACACTTCCCGTGAAAACCCTGCTTCAGACCTACGTCAGGACTTTTTACCCCCCGACGGGAGTGAGGTTTTGCGCCTTTCGGCTTGATCCGCGTGGACGCCAATTACCAACCCCCGAAGGGCCGCTTCATGCCACGCGGGAGTTGTTTCAAAGATCTTTTTTCCTTCCCAACTAAGTTCATTCTACTCCTGCATGATTTTCAGTGTCAATAGGTCCTCTAATATAGCGGTGAGGGGGACTCCTTTAATGATTTTAGGGGCCGGAAGATGACTTCCCGCATTCTCATGATCAGCACCAGCCGCGAATGGGCTCCGCAGCCGACGGTTCCCATCGGGGCTGCCTGGGTGGCCGAGGCTCTGCGTGTTGCCGGCTTCGAAGTCTCGCTCCTCGATCTTTGCTTCCAAAGCGATCCCTTCCGGGCGCTGTCCCGGGCCCTCTCCACCTTCCGCCCTGACGGCATCGGCCTCTCCGTGAGAAACCTCGACAATTGCGACTTCCTTTCCCCCAGATCCTTTCTCCCCGAATTAAGAGAGATCACGGACTTCATCAAAAGCCGCAGCGATGCCCGGATCCTCCTCGGAGGGGCCGGGGTCAGCATCATGCCGGTCGCGCTCCTGGAATACCTGGACCTCGATCACGCGGTCGTCGGTGAGGGGGAACGGTCCGCGGTCGGTTTCTTCAGCCGCGGCAGCCTCGCCGACGCCGAAGGGACACCTGGAGTTGTCTCCCGACGGAACTCTCAGCCTCCGGCAGCGTCAGGGCCGCACTTTCACGTCATGCCTCAGATGCACCACTGGCTAAACACCAAGGAGTACCTCAGGCTCGAACCGGTGCTGCCGGTTCAGGGGAAGAGGGGGTGCGCCAACCGGTGCCTGTACTGCACCTACAACAAGATCGAAGGGGATAGCTGGCGCCTGCGTGACCCTTCCTCCGTGGTCGAGGAGATCGTGACGAGCATGCGTAACACCGCGGCCAGGGAATTCGAGTTCGTGGACAGCATCTTCAACGAGCCGGAGGGGTATCTCGAAGGGATGCTGGAGGAGCTCATGAGGCGTGGGGTGAAGGCGAAATTCCGCGCCTCCTCGATTTCCCCGAAGGGGTTGACCAAGGCCCAGCTCACGCTGATGGAGAGGGCGGGGTTCAGCTCACTGGTCATTACCCCGGAAAGTGCCTCCGACGTGACGCTGGCAGCATTGAGAAAGGGATTCACCGAGGAAGACATCGCCCGTGCCGCCGAACTTTTTTCCGCATCAAAAATCAGGGCACTGTGGTGCTTTCTGCTGGGAGCACCGAAGGAGGATGGCCGGTCGCTGAGGAAGACCATAGATTTCATCAACAGGGGCATCAGCAGAAAGGATGCCGCCTTCATCACCACCGGTATCAGGATCTTTCCCGGCACTGCACTTCATGAAGTCGCGGTGAACGAATCCGTCATCGATGCATCTGATGACCTCCTCATGCCGACCTTTTACTTCAGCCCTCTGATCTCTGTGCAATTCGCGAGAGAGGAGTTACGAAAAGGCCTATTGGACCTGTCCCGCTGCATCTTTGTCTCTGATACAGGCTCGAGCTCTCTCGGCACATTACGCAGGCTTGGCACCATGCTAAAGGTACCTGGCCCATTCTGGCGCTATGCTCATTATGTCAACAAGATCATCGCCAGCGGGAGGGCAATAAGCGGCAACTCATCGCCCTCCCGAGCGGTCAAAAGATAATGTGTTACAATCGTCCAATGTTTTCGGGTGGGAGCAGCTTTTTATGAGGATGTAGGCATTTACTGCCAGACTTGTCTCTCGTTCAGCGGTCTCATAAATGCGCCCTTCGACAGGCTCAGGGCGAACGGGTTTCGACAGGGGAGGATGCCGTCGTGAAATCGTCCATTTCAACGTGGCTGCTGCTTTTATGCGCGCTGACCTTGTGGTCCGGCACGGCTGGCGCGGCACAGATTCCGGTACGATTCAGCGAAGGGATGGTGCGCGGATTCCTCACCCTCAGTGACGCCAAGGGCGTCCGCATCGGGGCGGGAGACTTCCTCCAGGTCCACAAGGGCGAAGAGATAAAATGCCGCACCCTGCTGATCTTCAAGGACGGCTCGGTACACGACGAGAGCGCAGTCTTCTCCCAGCACCGTGTCTTCACCATGAAGAGTTACCACCTGGTGCAGAAGGGACCGTCGTTCAAGGACGAGATGGACATCGTACTGGACCGTGCGACCCAAAGTTATCAGGTGAAGGTGAAATCCCGAAAGGACGGGCAGGAGAAAGTGCTCAAGGGGAAGCTTGACCTGCCCCTCGATGTCTATAACGGCATGGTGCCGACGGTGGCCAAGAATCTGACCAAGGGTGCCAGGGAGACCATCCACATGGTCGCCTTTACCCCGGGGCCAAGGG
>NZ_JBXKJL010000316.1:0-13096 GCF_056994735.1 Geomonas sp. | reverse complement strand
GGTCAGACTCACTTCCCCCGCGGCTTCTGGTACGGTTCGAAGCGCCGGCCGCCGTAGGTGATGAACTTGCCGAAAAACTCCACGTAATGGAGACGCAGTGCGTGGATGGTGGGGGAGAATACCCCGAGAACGAGGTTTATCAGATGTAACAACCCCGCCGCCAAGGCGCCGAAAACGATATCGCCGGACAGTCCGGCAATCCGGTTGGCCACGTCAGCGATCAGCACCGACGCCAAGCCGATGGCCATGATCCTGGCGTACGAGATGATGTTGCCGATGTTTTTCAGCATCTCCAGGGGGGCCAGCAGGCCGCCGGTCAGGAGCATGATCGGGATGGCGATCAGGATGGCGAGATTGATGCTTCTCGTCACGGGGTGCGGCAAGGGGGCGAAGATCGACGCCGCAAGGAGAGCCAGGCATACGACGACCAGGACGTTCACCAGTTTGGAGAGCGCCTCCTTGATGGCCCTGCGCCTGAATGCCCCCCAAAAGCCAAGGAGCAGGCCGAGCGTCACATGGGCGACCCCGACCGAGACCGAGAAGATGAGCATCGGCATGACAGCCCGGCGCCGCTCGATGACGCGGGTCTTTTCCAGGAAGAGCCATGCCGGACCGAGAGCGCCGAAAAACTCGCCGTAGAGAAGACCGAAGATGATGGCATAGCAGGCGGAGACAAACAGGATCGCCGCCGCGTCGCGGAGGTCGCGCCGCCTGGACATTTTCCTGACGATCAGGGCGGCCACCAGGATGACCAGGCCGTAGCCGACATCGCCGAGAATCATGCCGAAGAAGATCGGGAAGAATATGCCGATAAAGGGCGTGGGATCGTAGGAGCTGTAAACGGGGAGCGGCAAGAGCCGCGTGAAGAGCTCGAAGTGGCAGAAGTAGGGAGAGTTTCTGATGGACACCGGCACCAGGTCCTCTTCCAGCACCTGTTTCTCCTCCAGCACCACCCGGCCGCCGAACTTTCCGTTCAGCAGTGCGCGCAGCTCTTCCGCTTCGGGCAAGGGAATCCAGCCGTGGATGAAGAAGCACATGGAGGTCTCATGGATGACGGTGGTGGTCCTGAGCAGGGAGAGCCGGTCATCGAGCCACTGCCGCACCCACTGGTAGGTGGGCGCCCAGCGCAGGGCGAACTGCTGGATGGCGCCGTCGACCCGGTCGAGGTCGACGGCGACCTGCGCCAGCCGCTGCCTCATCCGGCTGATTTTCTCGGGGAGCGGCAGGTCCCGGTACTTTGCGGGGAAGGAAAGCTCCGGAACCCGCTCGGCGTTCAGGACCTGCCGGACCTTGTCCGCCAACTCACGTGCCACGGTTATCAGGGCGATGCTGGTGCCGTCCGCCGAGCTCGTAGTGAAGATTTCAAATCTGTCGCCGGTCAACCTTGCCAGGAGCCGCATCAGCTGTTCCGTTGCCGCCGGGTCCCTGATAGTCACGCCTATGAAGTCGAGCTCCGTGTTTGCAGCCACCCCCTTGAGCAGGGGGGCTATCGCATCGAGAAACAGGGTCTGACGCTGCAACTCCTCCCGTTCCAGGCTGAGGGCGTCCCGATTCCGGCAGAGTTCCCGGCAAGTCGCTAAGTGCTTGTCGACCAGGGCGGCAATCGCGGCAACCGCGCTGCGGGGCTCAAGATAGCTTTGACGTGCCGGCTGTTGCGGCAGGATGGCTGCAAGCTCATCGATCTTTCTCCGCAGCTCCTCGAAGTAAAGACGCTCACCCAGGGTATCCTTGTCCAAAAGATGCGACCGGACTGCCTGCTCCTCTCCCCTGGCGATGAACCCCCGCAGGTCCGGTTCCACCTGAAACGCCCCCATCTCCCGGACCAACGCGAGGACCTCCAGGAGCACCTGCTTCGGCCCGATGATCTCAACCTTCGCCATCCGCACGATCATGATTTGACCCGATTGGTGCTGATCTTCGGTAAAGAGGAGGGTGTTGAAAGTCCCAAAGGGGGGACTTTTCGCAGGAGCCTGCATCGCAAAATCCCCCCCGGCCCCCCTTTGCTAAAGGGGGGAGATTTGAGTGCAACTGTACTGATGATTGAGGCTAATCGGCTGATTTGATACCCGGGACGATGTATGAAATCTCCCGCTTTATCAACTGCCGCAGGCTGGTGTCGTCGAGCCGGCCAAGTCTTTCCGCCTGCGCGCCAGCCGCCGCCAGGACGGCCGCGGCCCTCTCCTTAGCCTCTCCCCCCCCGGCAGCGAGCGCCATTTTAGCCACCTCCTGCAAGCGCGCCTCCTCCCGAGCCACTTCCTCCGCGCATTTCAGGCGTAGCTGCGCCAGGCGCTCGTCGGACTGCCGCTGCTCTGAGATGAGCTCCTCCTGGATCTCCCGTTCCACCTCTACAATGGCGCGCAGGATGTCACTTTCCATGCCGCTCCCTGTCTCCCCCGATACGAAGGCATCTGCCGGTCCGCGTCTGCGCACCCCTTGACAGGGCGGGGTGCCCCTTCTGCCCGTGTCAGCTGGAAAACCGCCACCGTCTCCATGACCGATCGACAGTCCTGGTACGGCACCCTGCCATGAAAAAGAGGTAGAGCCACCGGCAGGAATTTCACAGGATAGTATTTCTGTTCGTTGAAATTGTCATTAGATGGGCATAATGGATTCTAGCATTGGTATAACCATGGTCAACGGGTGGTAAACTTGATTTTCCCCTGTCCCTTTAACTCGGTCGCCAGATGAAGTGCCCTAGTTTTTGACTTACAGTCGGTGCCGGCTAATTGACAAAATGTGTTTGGGCTGTAGAACAGAAGTATCTGACCGGCCCGGTTGCCGCTGTTGCCGGTGCTTTTTCGTGAGGAGCCAAAAGGGTTTGCAGGCCGCTTGACTTAAGGGAGGAGCGGGCAATGGGTAAGAAAAACGGTGCAGAAGAGATCGGTAGCACGCAAGGGTGTCTCCCCCTGTCTGAAATACTTGAACTGAAGGGGATCTCTCGTCGGGACTTCATGAAATTCTGTACTGCCATGTGCGCCGCGTTGGCGCTTCCGGCCGCCTCGGCGCCGAGGATCGCCCAGGCCCTGGAGAACGTTGCGCGACCGACACTTGTCTGGTTGGAATTCCAGGACTGCGCCGGCAACACCGAGGCGCTTTTGCGGGCCTCGAATCCGACGGTTGCCGAATTGATCCTGGATGTCCTTTCCATCGATTACCATGAGACCATCATGGCCGCGGCAGGGCATCAGTCTGAAGAGGCGCTCGCCACGGTCGTGAAGGAGCAGAAGGGTAAATATATTGCGGTCGTCGAAGGGTCCATCCCTTTGAAAGACGATGGGGTCTACTGCTGCATCGGAGGCAGAAGTGCCCTTGAGATCGCCCGTGAAGTCTGCGGCAATGCGCTGGCCACCATTACCGTCGGCTCCTGCGCGGCTTTCGGCGGCATCCCGGCGGGCAATCCCAACCCGACCGGCGCGGTCGGGCTCAAGGACGCCGTACCTGGGGCTACGGTTATCAATCTCCCGGGGTGTCCGCTCAACCCGGACAACCTGACCGCCACCGTGGTTCATTACCTCACCTTCGGCAAGCTCCCCGCCACCGATAGTCTCGGCAGGCCGCTATTTGCCTATGGCAAGAGGATTCACGATGCCTGCGAACGCCGTCCCCATTTTGACGCCGGCCAGTACGTGGAGCAGTGGGGGGACAGCGCCCACCGCAGAGGGCATTGTCTGTACAAGATGGGGTGCAAGGGTCCGGAAACCTACAACAACTGCCCCACCCAGCGCTTCAATGAAAAGACCAGCTGGCCGGTCGGGTCCGGGCACGGTTGCGTCGGCTGTTCTCAGCCACTCTTCTGGAATACCATGACGCCATTCTACAGAAGGCTCCCAAACGTGCCGGGGTTCGGCGTGGAAGCGACCGCGGACAAGATCGGCGCCGGACTTGCCGTGGCGACGGCTGCGGCGTTCGCGGCTCACGGTGTGATCAGCGCTTTCCGGCCGGGTGAAAGTTCCGAAGGGGAAAGGAGGGGTGACAAAGATGCCGAAGATCGTAATAGACCCGATAACCAGGATTGAAGGCCATCTCCGGATCGAGGCCGCAGTGGAAGGGGGCCGGGTGTCGGATGCCTGGAGCAGTTCCACCATGTTCCGGGGAATCGAGACCATCCTCAAGGGGCGGGACCCGCGCGACGCGTGGGTCTTTACCCAGCGCTTCTGCGGGGTCTGCACCACGGTGCATGCCATTGCCTCCATACGCTGCGTAGAAAACGCCCTCAAGGTCAAGGTCCCACCCAATGCCGAGCTGATCAGAAACATCATCATCGGCATCCAGAATGTCCAGGACCACGTGATCCATTTCTACCATCTCCATGCCCTCGACTGGGTCGATATTACCCAGGCCCTGAAAGCGGACCCGACAAAAACAGCCGCCCTGGCAGCCTCCATCTCCGACTGGCCCCTCAATTCAGCTACCTATTTCAAAGGGGTGCAGGATAAGCTTAAGGCCTTTGTCGGCCGCGGGCGCCTTGGTCCGTTTGCCAATGCCTACTGGGGGCATCCGGCCTACAAGCTCCCTCCGGAGGCTGACCTGATGGCTACAGCCCACTACCTGGAGGCGCTGGAATGGCAAAAGGATATCATCCGGATCCACGCGGTTCTCGGGAGCAAGAACCCCCATCCCCAGACATTCCTGGTGGGCGGCATGGCCATCGCCATCGATCCCGATTCCCAGAGCGCCCTGAACGACGACAAGCTGAACGAGATCAGGCTGCTCTTGCGAAAAGCCCGAACTTTCGTGGAACAGGTCTACATCCCGGACCTGCTGGCGGTCGCCTCCTTCTACAAGGAGTGGGCCGGATATGGCGGCGGGGTCGGCAACTTCATGAGCTACGGGGAATATCCCCAGGACAGCAGCGGCAAGAATGAGATGCTTTGGATGCCGCCGGGGATCATCGTCAACAAGGACCTGTCGAAGATCTATCCGGTTGATCACAAGAAGATAACCGAGTATGTGGATCACTCCTGGTATGACTATTCGGCGGGGCAGGGGAAGGGGCTTCATCCGTGGGAAGGGGAGACGCAGCACAACTATACAGGTCCCAAACCTCCCTACCAGTTCCTGGACACCGAGCGGAAATACTCCTGGGTCAAGGCGCCGCGCTACCAGGACATGCCGATGGAGGTGGGACCCCTGGCGAGGATGCTGGTCGCCTACGCATCCGGGCAAAAGGATGTGCGGAATGCGGTGGACGGGGTGCTTGCCAAGCTGGGCGTCGGTCCCGAGGCGCTTTTTTCCACCTTGGGAAGGACAGCCGCGCGCGGCATCGAGACCCTGCTGATCGCCCGGCAACTCCCCGTCTGGCTCGATCGTCTGACTGCCAACATCGCCGGCGGGGACCTGGCCATCCATAACAACGAGCGGTGGGACCCGGCAAGCTGGCCAGCCGAGGCTCAAGGATACGGCTGGCACGAGGCACCCCGCGGCTCGCTTGGCCACTGGATAAGGATCAAGGACCAGAGGATCCTCAATTACCAGGCGGTCGTCCCGTCGACCTGGAACGCTTCTCCCCGTGACGCAAAGGGACTGCGCGGCCCATACGAGGCGGCCCTGGTGGGGACGCCGATAGCCGATCCCCAAAAGCCCCTGGAGATATTGCGCACCGTCCACTCCTTCGATCCTTGCCTGGCCTGCGCGGTGCACCTGCTGGACGCGGGCGGCAACGAGATGGTGCGGGTCAGGGTGTTGTAGGAGGGAAGCCATGGCAAATCATCTCCATGAAGAATACGTCTGGGAAGTACCGGTGCGGGCCACCCACTGGATAAATTTCCTCGCCATTATCGTGCTCTCGGTGACCGGCATCTATATCGGCTCCCCCAAGACCCTCGCCCTTAATCCCACCCAGTATGTGATGGGATGGGTGAGACTGGTCCACTTCGTAGCAGGTTACGCCTTCGCAGTCAGTTTTCTGGCACGCCTTTACTGGGCCTTCGTCGGAAACAGATACGCCGGCTGGCGGGAGTTCCTCCCCTTTCTCACCAGTGCGGGGCGTAGCAACATGAAGTGGATATTTCGTTACTACACCTTCAGGACCCGCAGGGTGCCTCACCCGGTGGGGCACAACGCCCTGGCCGGCGTCACCTACCTGCTGGTCTTCATCCTCTACCTGGTGCTGATCCTGACCGGCTTCGCCCTTTACGTCGAACATGCCCCCCAATCGCTTGGCCACCGGCTTATGGGGTGGCTGTTCCTCCTCTTCTCCAACCAGGGGATACGCCTGACCCATCATATGGCCATGTGGTTCCTGATCGCTTTTGCCATCCATCACGTCTACAGCGCCTGGCTCATGGACATCGAGGAGAAGGGGGGCGTCATGTCGAGCATCTTTGGCGGCTATAAACCGGTCAGGGGGAGGAGTAACCGTTGACCATACTGGTTTTGGGCATAGGCAATCTGATCATGTCCGATGATGGCATCGGGGTGAGGGTCGTGCAGCGGCTTCTGGAGAAATATCGCTTTCCGCCCGAGGTGACGGTCGTTGACGGCGGGACCCTGGGGCTTGACCTCCTGCCTATGCTGGACGGGGTGGAAAAGCTTCTGCTGGTGGATGCCGTGGAGACGGGCGCGGATTCCGGAACCATTGTCAGGATCAGCGGGCAGGAGATCCCCGTTGCCATGAAAACCGGGCTCTCCGCCCATCAGGCAGGGCTCCAGGACCTCCTCCTCTTAGCCGAACTGCAGGGGTGCCTGCCCCGGGAGATGGTTCTGTTGGGCGTACGGCCCGAAGAGATCGGTATCGGCCTGGAACTGTCGGCGCGAGTTGCGTCCCGTTTGGATCCACTCGTGGCAATGGCGCTGGGGGAACTGGAACAGTGGGGAGTAAAAGCCGAACCCGCACTTTGAGTCGTTCCTGGATTGGTTGCCTCGGCCAGGGGTGAACAGTCTGCGGTGCTGGTGGACTTTGTGTGCGGTAAAAACGCATGTAACGGTTTGATGAGGGAGGGGAGGGTAAGGAGGCACAGTCTTTAATTGTCTATGCTGAACGCCCGGCGAGGTCGCACTTCGGTGGCCCTCGCCGGGCCTGATTTTAAAAGGACTTGGACCAGAGCATGAGGAAGTTACTTCCCCGGGTGCTGTCTCTCAGGATCTTGGAATCATAGATGTACTCGATATGCAGTGTGGATTTGCCGAAGAACCCGCTGGTAAATCCGGTGGCCACCGCCTGGCCGTTCTCGGTCAGAAAGTGGCCATGGCCTCTGTCGATAAAGAGTTCCCTGCTGACATTGGCCAAGGTCCCCCGCAGATGGAAATAGAGGAGGGGAAAGATCTCGCGCCGGTATTCAAGGGAGTTGAAGACGTAACCGTAAACTGGAAACTGGTTGAACATGGCCCCGGGAAAAACCTGCCGGTCCAGGTCGTCGGCATCGGAACTTATCGGTGCGCCACCGACACGAAAGGTTGAAAAGCGGTCCAGGACGCCGTACGGAGCGAATCCTCCGTGGACGCTGGCTATCAGGCGATTCTTGTAGCTCAGATACGGAATCCCGGTTGCCACGACGACATAACTCGAGAGCTTGAGAAACTGCCGGGTCTCCGCTTCGGTGAATGGCACACCACCGTAGTTGGCATCGGACCAGTTGCTGCGTATCAGGTACTGGGCGTCCAGGCCTGCTGCTACTCCTCGATGGGGAAGCTCCAGGAGGTTTCGGCGCAGGCCGTCGTACCTTACCCTCAAAAGCGGTCCGTGCACCGTTGTGTCGGGTGGAAGTATCACCTCCGGTCCGGTATCGTGGACCCTTCTGGAGTACAGGTACCCCAACTGGTAGTAGAGTTGCACCCTCAGGTCGTTGTCGATCTGGAATGGGGATACCGGCAGCCGCCAGCCGGCCCCGAGGCCGCCGTTTACGGTACCCCACTTGATGGCCGTCCCGGCAACCTCCTCTCCCGCCTGATTTTCGGTGGTGGTAAAGGGATAGGTGCGGTTGTTGATGAATCCCAGCAGCTGGAATTGATCGCGGGTTTTTGAAACGCTCAATTCGTTCATGAAGATGCTGAAGATGCCACGCACGCGGATGTCATTGAAACGGTGCTTGTAGTAGAGGGCGCCTATCGGAGCGAAGGTATTTCCGGCAAGGTCGGGGGTGTAGATCAGGCCGCCTAAAACGAGTGACAGGGTGTTCTCGCGGTTGCGTGGCGGCATAAAGAACTTGCGCCCGAAGCACTCTATATCACACGGTTCTCCAGCGAGTGGGGCTCGGTCCTCGGAAAGATCTTCGGCATGTGCCGAACCGGCATGGGGGGCGTAGCACGCCAGATGAAAGGTGCAAAGAAAGGCTGCCAGAAAGTAAATGATTTGGCCATGTAGGTGTGTCATCATGATCGGCCTCTCGCTGTCACACGGCTTAGAATACCTAAGGCTCGTGTAATAGAATTATCTCTTCCTTCTTTCCGAAAACAACAGAATGTTTTGAAACATGCTCTTTCTTGATGCCGGGAATCTTCGCCTTTACGGCGACCGATCCTCCATCCTCAACGATGTCGACGGGCAGATAGTGTTCCCCCATCTCGCCAGTTCCGATTCGAGGGAACCACAGAGGAAAAACGGCTTGCTGAAGATCTCATAATGTCAAAGGGGGTAACCGTCAACTAGGACCCATCTTGAATCAGTGGCAGCTATTCGGTATGCTGCCTGGCGGCAAGCCAGTTGTCTGGAAGGAGTTTGTGGATCTGCTTGGCGGGGTGGCTCACGATGCGCCGCGTTCAATTATTATTGCAATTCAAAGCCCATGATATTAATATCCCTCGCATGCTAAACCGCAGTCTAATGCAAATATCAGCGGTTGTTGTCCTCTTTTTCCTTGTTTTTCTAGGCATGCGGCTTGGAGTTGTGGATCGCCTCACCACCCCCAAGCCCCGGCCGCGAGCTGTTCTCAACCCGGCGAAGTCTGTTTCCACTCCCGCAGTTTCGGCAAAATCGGATTTCGCTCCCGCCCCTGACCTCCTGCACCAGGGGGCGCATACCCAGCCTGACTTTCACCCTTATCAGATCGACATCTGCAAATCCCACTTTGCAAATCCTGCCGCATCTGGCGATACACGCCTTCCCAACGGGCGTTCGCCCCCCTCCTTCCTGATTGCCTGATTCCCGCTAATATTCTCGAGTTTAGATACTCGCCACTCCGGTCATGACGGTGAACGTTTCCCACATGGTGCCAAGACGTGAGCATTGCCCCGTCACGTTTGCAGGCCACCTTCTGCGCGCACCAGGGGTTATGAGGAGATTCCATGACATCGCTTTCGATCGTCATCCCTGTCTTCAATGCGGAAAAAACCATAGGCGATCTCTGCCGGGCGCTTCGGGCGCTGCTTCAGGCCGAGTACCGCCTCGAGATCGTGCTGGTAAACGACGGCAGCCGCGACGGAACCGATGCGGTTTGCCAGCAGCTCCAGGCTGAATCCCCCGAGTCGGTCAGCTACCTGCGACTGTCCCGCAATTTCGGCGAGCACAACGCGGTCATGGCCGGCCTGCACCAGGCGCGGGGGGAGTACGTGGTGATCATGGACGACGATTTCCAGAATCCCCCCGAGGAGGTTCCGAGGTTAATGGCTGAGATCCTGAAGGGGTACGACGTGGTGTACTGCCGGTACCCGAAAAAAAAGGACGCTTTCCTCCGCAACCTGGGGAGCTACCTGAATGGAAGCATGGCCAGGGTCATCCTGCAAAAGCCTGCCAATCTCTATCTTTCCAGCTTCAAGGCTCTGAACCGCTTTCTCGTCGACCAACTGATCACCTGCAAAACGCCCAAGCCTTATCTGGACGCCATCATTCTGCGCACAACCCGCGAAATCGGCACCATAGAGGTACGCCACGACCGACGCCTCACCGGCAGCTCCGGCTATACCTTCATGAAACTGGCGGAGCTCTGGGGCAACATGATCATCAATTACTCGCTCGTTCCCCTGCGCATCCTGGCCTTGATCGGTTTCTTCCTGACAATGCTGGGGTTGTATAGCGTGGGCGAGATGCTTCTCCGGGACCTGAGCCCCTTGCTGCAAGACCCCACCGCTTTCGAGGAGTTGACATCGGTCACCAGGTTCTTCAGGGGATTCCAGCTCCTCGCCACCGGCATCGTGGGGGAATACGTAGGGAGAATCTACCTGAAACTGAAACAGGAACCGCAGTTTATCGTCAGGTCGACGATGCCGGCACGACCGGCCACGGCCGCGACGGGAGAGGACGGTCATGGCGTCTAAGCTAAACTCGGCAGCAACGGCCGCCGCCATCGCCATCGCTCCAGGCGATATCCAGGCCGTGGCCGCCTCGCGCTCTAGCCAGGCGGCGCTCCACGACGACCCCTTCGTAGATGAATGGATCGGGTCCGCCCGGCTGAAGGCCTCACAAAAGACCATGCTGGTTCCGCTGGATGCCATGGACGGCTGGCAACAGGATGCCGGCACCGGCGATATCCGCCATCAGACGGGTCGATTCTTCAGCATGTTGGGGATCCGCTGCCGTCACCGGGTCGACCGGCGCGAGATCGAATGGGACCAGCCGATCATCGAACAGCCCGAGACCGGCATTCTCGGCATCCTGGCTAAACCGATCAACGGCATCCTGCATTTCTGCATGCAGGCCAAGGAGGAGCCGGGCAACATCGGCGCCGTGCAACTCTCGCCCACGGTACAGGCGACCTACAGCAACTACACCGGCGCCCATGGCGGAGCCATGCCGCTGTTCCTGGAACAGTTCGTGGGACTGCAAGCCGGACGCATCATATTCGCCCGCCTGCAGAGCGAGGACGGCGGCCGCTTTCTCTACAAGTCCAACCGGAACATGGTCGTGGCCGCGGGGGACGATTTCCCGGAGCAACTGCCGGAAGGCTTCATCTGGTTGACCCTGCGGCAGCTGTCCCAGCTGATCAGGCGGGAAAACCTGGTCAACGCCTGCACGCGCAGCATCCTTTCCAGCCTCGCCTTTCTCACCGGTTCCCACCTGGCGGGGCCCGGGCTGAGCGGTTCCCGGAAGCGCCCACCTGCCGATGACCGGCAAGGGATACGGGAGACGCTCCAGTGGCTGGACGACCGAAGGGCGGCCAACCACATGCTGGTTCGGCGCATAGGGCTAAACGACCTCGAGGAGTGGGAGATCGACGGCAAAGGCTTTTTCTCGCACCGGGAAAAGCGGTTCTTCAGAATCGTCGGCTTGCAGGCCTCCTCCGGCAGCAGGGAGGTGCGGAGCTGGTGTCAGCCGATCCTGGAGAATCCGGCCGCCGGGATCATAGGACTTTTGCTGAGGAGGAGCGCTGGCGGCATTGAGCTGCTGATGCAGAGCAAGGCCGAGGTCGGCAACCGCAATGCCGTGCAACTGGGCCCGACGGTCCAGTTCACCCAGGGAAATTACGAGGGGAGCAGGAAGCTGGTCAAACCCTTTTTGTACGAAGAGTTTCTGGAGCCGGCCCGCTTCCGCCCGGTGCACGAAAGCCGGCAGAGCGAAGAGGGGGCGCGCTTTTACCGCGAATGCCATCTGCACCGCGTCCTGATGTTGCCAGACGGCGCCGAACTGCCGCTCCCCGCAGACTACCGCTGGCTCCCTCTGGATCAGGTGCTTTTCCTGTTGCAACTTGGAGAGCAGGTCAATTCCTGCGCGCGGAGTATCCTGTCGTGCCTTCTGTAGCAAAGAGTTCGCTGCCGGGGGAAGTCCCACAAGGGTCCCTGGGCATCGGCGTGCTGGGGTGCGCCGACATCGCCCTGCGCAGATTCCTGCCGGCGCTGGCGGCAAGCGAAAGGGCGCGCCTGGTCGCCGTCGCCAGCAGGGACGGCCGCAAGGCTGCAGAGACGGCAGGGGGCTACGGCTGTGCAGCCATGGGTTGCGATGAGCTGCTGCAGTCGGAGCAGGTAGATCTTGTCTACCTCCCCCTGCCCAATCATCTCCACGAAGAGTGGTGCCTGGCAGCGCTCCGACAGGGGAAGCATGTCCTTTGCGAGAAGCCGCTGGCGCTCGATGCCGGTTCGGCGGGGCGTATCCTGGCGCAAGCCGAGGCGTGCGGTCGTCTGGTGTTCGAGAACATCATGTACCTCCAGCATCCCCAGCACGACCGGGTCAAGCAGATTATCGGCGCCGGCAATATCGGCGCCCTCACCGCCCTGAACTGCGTGTTCACCTTTCCCGGACCGGCACCCGGCGACTTCCGCCTGGACCCGCTGCAGGGTGGTGGCGCCTTTCACGACCTGAACCGCTATCCGCTGAGCGCGGCCAGCCATTTCCTAAGCGGCGCCATCGACGAGATTCTCCACTGCCAGGCGCTCTGGCGGGATCAGCTCATCTTCTCCATGGAGGCGGAAGCGCGCAGCACGGCGCAGGAGCGCTTCACCTTCCGCATCGCCTTCGGGCAGCCGTATCGCTGCTGCTACGAGATCGTCGGTACCCAGGGGTCGCTTCGCCTGGAGCGCGCCTTCACCTCCCCCGCCGGCGACCAGTGCCGTCTCGACATCTGCCGCAACGGCAGCGAGCAGAGCATGCCGATGCCGGCGGACGATCATTTCCGGCTCACCATCGATCACGTCGCCGCGCTCATTGCCGACGGCAGCGCCTTCGCCGCGCAGCACCAACAGTGGCGTTCCCTGGCGCTCACGGCCGACCGTTTCATGCACCTTGCGCACGCCCAAAAGAGGCCATCATGAACCGCTCAAAGACATCGGTACCCTACTGGAATTATCTGGACGATTACGGCGCCCGGCGCGATGAGTACCTGCGCATCTGCGATCAGGTGTTTTCCTCGGGGCGCCTGGTACTGGGGAGCCGACTGGCTGCGTTCGAGCGGAAATTCGCCCGGTTCTGCCGTGTGGGGCATGCGGTGGGGGTCGCCTCCGGCACGGATGCCCTGTTCCTGGCGCTGAAGGGGCTCGGTATCGGGAGCGGCGACCAGGTCGTCACCGTGGCCAACACGGCGGTTCCGACAGTGGCCGCCATCCGGGCGACGGGCGCCACGCCGGTATTCGCGGACGTAGAGGAAGATACCTTCCTGATGGACGTGACGCAGCTGGACGCCGTGCTGACCCGGCGCACGCGCTGCATCCTGCCGGTGCATCTGTTCGGGCAGATGGCGGACATGGGGCCGCTGCTGGAATTGGCCGGCCGCTACGGGCTCACCGTCGTGGA